>JAEHCT010000279.1 GCA_020697635.1 Candidatus Bathyarchaeota archaeon | reverse complement strand
GCCGGAGATTATCGGAAGAAACTACAACATAGCGTCGAAGATGGTCTGCGACGCGAAGGCGGGGGTCCACGACCTCCTAGCGGTGCTCAAAGAGATGACGAGGAAACCCGAGAAGAGGCGGTACCTTGAACACGTGGCGGCGCTGAAGAGGGAGTGGAGCGAACTGGCCTCCTCCGTCATGAGCTCAGACGCGGTGCCCATCAAGCCCCACAGAGTCATCAAAGAGATCAGGGATGTCCTCGGCGAAAAAGACATCCTGGTGGCCGACACCGGGCAGATGGGCGCTTGGACAGGCGTCCTCTACCCCACCGTCGCCCCCGGGAGGACCTACATAAGAGCCGCGGGGACCCTGGGGTGGAGCCTCCCCGCGGCCATAGGCGCCAAGTACGCCGCCGGAGACCGGAGGGTCCTGGACGTCACTGGGGACGGCGGCGTCGCCTACCACATCTCAGAGCTCGAGACCGCCCTCCGCTGCGACAAGCCCTTCGTGGCCGTCGTCTTCAACAACGTAACCCTCGGGATGCTCCACTACGGCTTCAAGTGGAGAGGCGAAGGAAAGGCATTAAAGTCCTCGGACTTCGTCGACATAGACTACGGCAGGGTGGCCGAGGCCTTCGACTGCCACGGCCAACGAGTCGAGAGACCCGGCGAGCTGAAGGAGGCGATGGAGACAGCATTTGACTCGGGGAAGCCCGCCGTCGTCGACGTTATGATAGACAGGTACGAGCTTTCACCGACCTCCTACTACAGGACGCTGCCACAGGGCAGACCATTGTAGCTAGTGGACGATCTCGACGCCGATGGCTCCCTCATCCTTGTTGATCAGCATCTCCATGGCCTCCACCGCCTTCTCCTCCGGCATCCTGTGGGTGATCCACTTCATTATGTTGACCCTCTTCTCGGCCATCAAGTGCAACGCGTCGTGGACGTTCCTGCTTCGCCCTTCCCTTATGCCCCACTCCGCGACGATCCTCCCCGCTTTGTACATGAGTTCCGAGAGGTTCACAGTCAGATCAGGCTCCTCGTACAGCCCCATGAGCACAAGAGTCCCCAGCCCTCCCACGTCGGACCGGAGCATCTTCAACCCCTGCATGGTTGCACCCAGGCTACCAGCTGTATCGAAGACGTAGTCGACCCCATCCCCGTTCGTGGCCGCAAGTACCTCCTCCACCGGATCCACCGTCTTCGGGTCCACCAGCACATCGGCTCCCAACGCCTCGGCGCAGTCGAGCCTGTAACCCACGGGCTCGGACACGATCACCTTGGAGACCCCCGCGTTCCTGACGACCTCCAACGCACGCAGACCGATAGGCCCTGCACCCAGAATGGCGACCACGTCACCGAGCCCGGCCCCCGACCTCCTCACCACGCCTATGACGTACGCCAGGTCCGTGGCCACGGCGGCCTCGTAGTAAGACACGCCCTCAGGCAGTTTGTAGGCGCTCGCCACGTGCCCGTAGGTGTACTCCCCGTAGCCGCTCGGGAACCTCGAGACGGGTTTACCGTCGACGCTGAAGCTTATCGGGGCCCGCTTGTTCTCGCATCTGGATGCCTCTCCTCTGACGCAGCGGAGGCACTCCCCGCAGGGAACCGGGCTGGCCCCTGTGCCCGAGATATACACCCTGTCCCCCTCAGCCAGCTCCGAGACCTTGGAGCCGACCTCGACGACGTCCGCGGCGACCTCGTGGCCGCAGCACGCGGGGAGCGGCGCATAGGGGTGAAGCCCCTTGTAGAGGTGGAGGTCGCTCCCACAGATGAGGCAGGCCCGGTTACGGTAAACCACTTCGTACGGCCCCGGGTCAGGCAGCTCGACGTCGAACCACCTGAGCTCATAGGGACGCACGACGACAGGGGACGAGAATCTATGAGGCAAACCACTCACATAGAATGGTTCAACCACCCAAATAAATGGTTCAACAATTACTCGCATCTACTCGGGGCCATGCACCTCGGGCACACTCGCTGCAGCACACTGAACGGCCCCTCCTCGGCTCGAAAGGGACCGTACACCCGGGCTCCATGATGACAAAGATTATCACTCCACACGCACACCATTACACGCTCGGATTGGTGTGATGCATCCGAAGAAGAAGCTGCCCCAAGGCTCCGAGGAGATAGCCCGAGAAGACGGCTACATCCTCGTCAAGTACGACATCGAAAAAAAGCCGTTCTACAGCATCTTCCAGTTCTACGAGACCAGCGGAGGCACCCGCTATGTCCCCAGAGGCGGAGGCGGTAGAGACCTCGACGAGGTGAAACGGCAGCTGGAGAGAATCA
>JAEHCT010000278.1 GCA_020697635.1 Candidatus Bathyarchaeota archaeon | reverse complement strand
AGCGAGAAATCGTTCCATCGATATATATCGTTACTAAGTAACACTCGTTGACAATCCTTTAATTGGTACTTATTTAAACCAGCACATATGTCCATGAGACACTCCAAGTACCAGACGTCGATGCAGATACTGGATACCATCAGCGACGGTAACACCAGCCTCGTGGAGATCATGGAGACCACCTACGTCAACAAGAAGAAAACCAGAAACATCGTCGGACAGCTGGTCCAGCAGGGCTTCCTGTCCCAGGGCTACAACGAGAGAGGCCAGAAGACGGATACCTTCGACATGACGAAGAAGGGCAACAAGACGCTCGGAGAGTTCAAGAAGGTGGCGGAACTCCTGAAGGTCCACGCGCCTGAGATGCTGATCACTAAAAAAGAAGAGGTTTAGAAGAGGAAGCCGCCCTTGAGCGGGTCATCCGGGTCGATGACGACTTGGTTCAACGCGGTTATGTAGGCGGTAGCCATTACATCGGGGACTATAGCCTTGTATTTACCTACTTTCATCTCCTCAGCTATCCTACCCACCATCACTGTGCTTATGGTGGACTCGAACTTCACCTCGTCTCCGGGTTTCAGCTCGCCTTTACCGTACATGGCCGCCATGCGGGCGTTTGAGCATGTGCCTGCGGGGCTACGGCAGCTCTGTTTGGGCCCGAACACGTTCCAGTGC
This sequence comes from Candidatus Bathyarchaeota archaeon, assembly GCA_020697635.1. GTDB lineage: Archaea > Thermoproteota > Bathyarchaeia > TCS64 > TCS64 > RBG-16-57-9. Next base: position 1,605 of record JAEHCT010000278.1, on the reverse strand, counting down.
CTACTCGTGTACTCCTTCTTCGTGGGCTCAGTGTAGAATGTCACTAAGTCTAGTACCTTTAGCTCGGGGTACTCGGGGTGATCCAGCTCGATCTGGTCCTTGATGTAGTTCCTCATGTCCCAGCCCAAGGGGATCCAGTAGTCCTTGTTCTCGAGGCTCGGCTCTAGCCCGATGCTGTCGGCGTTCACGAAGGCGTACCAGAGGCCGCCGAACGCGATGTCCGCCTCGACCTCTCCCACGTCTGGGATGTCGAATTTCATGGTCTTCCAGTAGAAGCTGGGGACTCCCTGCATGTAGATGGCCTTGGCGACCCCGTCCTCGACCTCGACCTTTGTGCGGACGAGGCCGGCCACCGTGTCGAATGTGATGTCGGTGACGGGCTCCTTGACGTCGACCATGCCCGTGTTCACGAGGGCCGCGCTGCAGCTGTACGTGCTGTCGCCGCAGGCGCTGAAGTAGCCGTTGGTCCAGAGGTATATGACGCCGACGTCGGCCTCGGGGTGGCAAGGCTCGGTGAGCACGGCGCCAAGCATGCCCTCGAAGCCTCTGGGCTCCTTGAGCATGGTGCCTAGGAGGCTGTGATAATGGTCCTGGAAGTACTTCTGCTTCTCCTGCATCGAGTTCCCGATGAGCTTGGGGACTCCACCGACCAGTATGCGGGTGGACTCGCCGCTGCAGTGGGTGTCGATGCACGAGAGATACCGTTTAAACTTCAACTAATACACCGTGTGTTAGTATTTCCTGACTACCTTTATACGATTATCGGGAGCACCCTTCACAGAAGCCATTGTCGTGAGATGGATCAACGGTGCTTTGAGATCATCAAATGGTTAAATATAGAAGGGCACAGTATGAGGTGAAACGGATGGACGTGACGAGGGGGGCAGTCTACATCTTCTCGGGAGCATTAGAGATCATAATCCCGTTTGGTCTCGGTTTCATGCTGAAACGTCGATTGGAGGTAAGCTGGAGGTGGTTCTTCGTCGGCGCCGTGATGTTCCTCGCCTCCCTCATAAGGTTCCCGTTGAACCAGTACGTCTCCTCAGCCGTTTTGACACAGGGCTATGGGAACACGCTGACCACGCTCATCTTAGCTGCTTTCCCTTCGCTTACTGCGGGGGTCTTCGAGGAGGGAGCCCGTTACATAGCCTACAGGTATGTAATCAAGGACCACGGCCTCAGGGAGGGGCTTATGTACGGGGCGGGTCACGGCGGCATAGAGTCCGTATTCATCGTGGGCGTCAACGTCCTGACCTTGGGTGTCCTGCTGCTGGTCAACCCATCTTCTCTGCCTCAGCCTATCCTGGCATCCATACTATCGTCCCCCGCCTATCTGCCGCTCGTGGGGCTGTACGAGAGGCTTGGAGCGATGACGCTTCAGATAGGGTTGTCCGTCATGGTGCTAGAGTACTTCAGAAGAAAAGACGTCAGATACCTCGTGGGAGCCGTTGCCTTGCACGTCATGGTGGACTTCGTCGCCTTGGCCACCCTCAGGTACGGCTGGGTTTACCCCGAGTTGATCATCACCGTGGTAGCCCTTGGGATGGGTTACTGGGTTCTTCAGAAAGCGAGAGACGAAATCCTCACAGAGTGAAGGGCTTACCC
>JAEHCT010000277.1 GCA_020697635.1 Candidatus Bathyarchaeota archaeon | reverse complement strand
TACCTCCAGGTTCCGTAGACGTACTTCTTCTCCATCTCCCGGTAGTGATCGGAATCAGACATGGTTCAGAGACGGTTACTCAGAATATAATATTTAGCAGAGTTGCAACCAAAGGTTACCCAGTGGTGATTGGTTATGAAAGCTGATCTTGTACTGGTTAACGGTAAGGTGGTGACCATGGACCCGGCGGAGTCCATCGCGGAGGCCGTGGCGGTCAAGCGCAACCGCGTAGAGAGGGTGGGCTCCACCTCCGAGGTCTTGGAACTCAAGGGCGACGGCACGGAGGTGATCGACCTGGGTGGGAGAACCGTGGTCCCGGGGTTCATCGACAGCCACTGCCACATGATGGCGGTGGGTGCCCAGCGGATGCTCAACGTTGACCTGAGCGAGGAAGCCGGGATACACTCGATAGACGACCTCGTCGAGAGGCTGAGGCGGAGGGCTGAGGAGACCCCGAAGGGCCGGTGGGTCACCGGATACCAGGAGGACGACTCCAAGCTCGAGGAGAAGCGGCACCCGACCCGGTGGGAGCTTGACGGGGCCAGCGCCGAGCACCCCATCCTCATATCCACGGTGGGCGGCCACTTCTACATGGCCAACAGCAAGGCCTTCGAGGACGCCGGCGTATCCAAGGACACCCCGGACCCGGTGGGAGGAAGGTTCGACAGGGACCCCGAGACAGGGGAGATCACGGGAGGCATCCACGAGAAGGCCCTCGACCTGGTTTGCCCGGAGCCCATACTCCCCACCCGTAGCCAGTCCCATGAAGGCGCCAAGATGATTCTCACCGAGTGCGCCGAGCACGGCATAACCTGCGTCTACGACACCGTGGGGAAGGAGCAGATCAGGGCGGCCTTAGACCTGAAGAACGGCGGGGGGCTCCCCGTACGCGTCAGGATGGACGTCGCTATAGACTTCTTCCCAGAGCTTGAGAAGCTGGGCATATACAGGGGATTGGGGGACGACTGGCTCAGGGTCTGCGGCCTCAAGTTCTTCTTCGACGGCGCCATCTCGGCGCGCACGGCCGCAGTCACCGAGGAGTACCTCAACAAGCCGGGGTTCTACGGCGTCATGGCGACGACCCCCGAGATAGCCAGGGAGACGTTGGAGGCGGCCTACGCCGAGGGCTACAGGGTGAGCTGCCACGCCAACGGAGACAGGGCAATCATCTTGTACCTCGAAATCATGGAGGAGCTGCAGACAAAGTACCCGCGCGACGACCCCCGGAACAGGGACATCCACTGCACCGTGATAACCCCGGAGTTGGTGCAGAGGATCAAGAGGCTCGGTATACTGCCCACCATCTTCGGGCCTTATCCTTACTACCACGGCGATAAGCTGTTACCCGCCTTCGGGGAGGAGCGGCTTGAACGCATGTTCGCGGCCCGGAGCTTCCTCGACGCCGGAGTGAAGATAGCGGCCCACAGCGATCACCCCTGCGCCCCGTACCCTCCGCTCATGGCCATCCACGCCATGGTGAACCGCTTCACACGGAAAGGCAAGCCCATAGGTCAGAGCCAGAGGGTCTCCGTCATGGAGGCTTTGAAGCTGTACACCGTCCACTCTGCGTACCAGCAGCTCGACGAGGACAGGCTGGGCAGCATCGAGGAGGGGAAGCTCGCCGACATGGTGGTCCTCGGCAGGGACATACTGACGGTGCCCATGGATGAGATCATCGACATACCCCTGGACATGACCATAATCGACGGCCGCGTCGTCTACAAACGGTAACCGTCGCCGTCATTTGACGGTACAACACTTATTCTATTGTCTGAGAACTAGATACACATGCTGAACATAGGTTCATGCGGGATAGACTGCGGTAACTGCGCCGCCTACAAGGCCACGCAGGCAGGCGACACGGAGAAGCTGGCAGAGCTTGCCGTCAAGTGGGGCGGCGACAAGGGCCTCACCGCCGAGGACATGCTATGCGACGGCTGCACAAGCGACAGGGTCTACAAGAACGTGCTGGACTGCACGGTGCGTAACTGCACCCAGGCGAAAGGCGTCAAGGTCTGCAGCCAGTGCGGCGACTACTCCTGCGACAAGCTGGAAGGCCTCTGGAAGAACTACAGCCTTGACGTAGACCAGATGAAGACTAACCTAGCGAAAGCGAAATAGCTTCACCCCCCATCTTTTTTAATGTGAACCAGCGATGCCCGCCACGGAGATACAGATCAAGGCCAAGACCGGGAGCCCTATCGACAGGCTGACCGAGAAGTACTCGTCGCTCAGGATATGGATGTGGTGCAACTTCGTGCAGGACGTCTACGAGATCGTG
>JAEHCT010000276.1 GCA_020697635.1 Candidatus Bathyarchaeota archaeon | reverse complement strand
GCGACGGTGGAGGTGCTGTTCACCCGGTGGGCGCCTGTAGGCGAGACCCTCTACGAGCTGGAGATCGAAGGCCACCGCTACCACGTGACGGGCGTCGAGAAAACGTCGGCGTACCTGCTTGTCAGGGCGGAGAGGATGGTGGAGTGACGGACCCCAAGCTGCCGCTGCTAGAGCTCCTCGAGGGCGGGTGGAGCCTCGGCTACGAGGCCACGTATTCGGCTGACTGGCTTCAGGAGAAAGCCGAGTTTCCCCAAGTGGTTGTCAGCCATGTCATGACGGCGCCCCGGCCCATAGGGTTCAGCGAGGATCCGGCGGCGGCCCAGCGGCGGTTTGAGGCCGTCTACTTCGTGGATGTCTGGGCGAAAGGCGATGCCGACCAGCGCTGGGAGATGCTGGGGGAGGTGGACCGCATACTCCACTCCAAGTGTAACAGTCCTGGCGGTGGCCTCGAGTATCTCGAGGTCTCGGCGTGGCGGGACCTGGACGAGGGCAACCTGAGGCCGCCACTGTTTCGCAGCCAGACCAGGGTAGAGGTGCTTTACTATGGTTAACTACAAGGGAAAGGACCAGATCGAGTTCGGCCACACGTACTATGCTGAGGCGAGCTACGGCGGCAGCCCGGGGGCGACGCCGACGACGCTCTACAGGATAGGCTACGTGACCGAGATGAGGCCCAGCTTCGACCCGGAGCTCAACAGGGTGTTCGCACTACGCGACGGCAGCGACGTAGGCCGACCCGTAGGCATATTCATGAGGAGAGAGAACGTTCGCCTCGGCCTCAAGTGGCTTCAGGGCCAGCTGAGCGACTACTTTCAGAAGTACCTCCTCGGGGGATACAACTTCTTCGCGGAGGCCAAGCTGTACCGGGACGCGACCGACAAGCTATACCTGTACTGGACGGGGCTCAAGGTGGATGTGCTGAGCGTCCAGTGCAGCGTCGGGGAGCCCGTGGTGTGGTCGGCTGAGCTCATCGGGAAGCTCTACGACTCGAAGACATCAACGATCCACAGCTACGGAGCGAGCCCCGGTACGCCCTGGGAGTGGGACGACGCATACGTTCAGGTGAGCACAAACGGCAGCGACTGGACTACAGTCGAAGGCGTCACGGACTGGGAGTTCAGGGTCGACAACCAGCTCAAGCCCAACTTCGTCTTCAACAGCAGCGGCTCCAAGCAGCTGTCGAGCCTCGAGGAGATGGAGCAGCTCTGCGACGCCCGGCTCACCATGAACCTCCGGGACGACACGTACCTCAGCTACCTGCTGGACCAGACGGAGCTCTGGCTCAAGGTCGTGCTGCCGAACACCCAGCACGTGCAGTTCAGCAAGGGCAAGATGAGGCTCGTCGACCCTTTGGTCAAGCCCGAGGATCTGATCGCCTGTAGAGTCGAGTTCACGGGAGGGTACCTGGAGCACAGTTTCACGTGATGACCATGAGACACGAGGCAACTATCCGGGGACACCGCTTGAGCTTCAGGACTTGGACATATGGCATGAAGCAGACGGCGCTCCGCGAGGCCACCACCTGGAAACGGGGTGGAGGAGGCCTGCAGCCCGACGTCGACCCATGGAGGCTCAACGACGTGATGCTGGTGCAGACTCTCGTCGAGTGGGACCTGATCGACGGGGACGGGCAGCCGCTGCCCATAACCCTCGAGAACATCCACTCAATAGAGCCTCCCGAGCTGGTGGAGGAGATGATCGCGTTCACACAGAGAATCAACGGGGTGACCCGGGAGGAGAGAAAAAAATCGTAGAGGCTGTGAAGCGAGGCAAGCAGAGCCCACTCCTAGACGACATCGCCCTCTGCGCCACCATGGGCTGGACCCACGGCGAGCTCACGGCTCAGCCAGCCAGGTTCGTGGAGAGGCTTGGCGTCTACTTGGAGACGCTCGCAGATGAGCGGGCCCGGGAGGGGCGACGGCTCGAGGACGAGCTTCGACGCCTGACGAGAAGGAGGTAAAGTGAGTGAAGATATCAAAACCGGTAAGGCTTGAGGACCTGGGGATGGAGTTGCAGATGATACCCCAGAGCCTCCAGGAGGCGGCGGACCTGTGCCTCCAGCTGCCCCGCATGGTGACCTTCGCCAGGGCGTTCTGCCCTGTGCGGACGGGGGCCCTCAGGGGCTCGGTCAGGGTCGAGCGGCCGAGACTCCTCACAGCCAAGCTGGTCGCCGGCGGCGGAGGCCACGTCAACCCACTAACTGGGCGTGAGGTGGACTACGCCCGTCATGTTCACGACGGGACCAGCAGGATGCCCGGGAGGCCGTTCCTGCTTCAGGCGGTGCTAGCTGAGAGGCTGAACACGGGCCGCGAGATACTCTACAGGGCGGCGGGG
>JAEHCT010000275.1 GCA_020697635.1 Candidatus Bathyarchaeota archaeon | reverse complement strand
AATGTACCATACGATGGGGCTCTCAACGGGTCTCCCCCTGTCTCTATTATGCCTTCATGGTAGTTGAGGCTACTCGAGTCGACGGCTATCCTCACCGCGTAGACGTCCTGCACCTCGTACAGGCCGCTCTTCACGCCCCCCTCCGAGACGTCGTGCATGAGCTTTACGTGGAGGCAGCCTTGGAGGGCGAGTATCGCTTGCAGGGGGGTGAAGCTCCGCCAATCATCGCTTTCCACGCCCTCGCTGACCTCCCTGAGCCAGACCCCCTCACCACCGACTTCTCCTATTACAGCCACAACGTCTCCGGGCTTGGGCTCCCCCTTGGACCTCAGGGCCTCTCCAAAGCAGGTCGACGTGATCAGGGGGATCTCTAACCCGTAGTATGTGGCTGTCTGGCCGGCGCTTATCTTCACGTCGTACCTCCTCGCCTCGTCGCCGAGGCTCTTGGCTATCACCCTCAGGTGTTCCTCCTGTGTCCTGAGGGGCAGATATATCCCGGTCACGATGTGCGTCGGCTTACCGAACCTGCACGCGACGTTGCTCGCCGCGTAGTGGAAGGCGAAGAAGCCCAGCGCCTCGAGGGGGACTCCGATGCTGGGGCTATGCGCTATCACGGTGTGGTCGGTGAGTTCTATGGTAGCGCCGTCCAGCTCCACCTCGTCCATGGGTATGTACGGTAGTACGCAACGCCGGAAGGCATCCTTGGTCACCTTGCCGAGCCCTAACTCACCTCTCATCTCCTAACCCTTAACTCCAGACATACTAATAACTCCGAGCCTACCCCTAACGGCCGCTAATACTCCAATTGCGAACGGGATGAACACCGCGTCCACGATGGTGGGAGTCGAGTCCGACGCCTTCCCACCATGAGAACATTTCTACGGAGGCTTAAAGTCTCGGGGAACCATTTTTTACTTTGTTGCACCCGGATGATGCTGTTTATATTGGATTGTCTCATCAGGGTTAGCGCTTAAATACTCAGGGATTCTAGGTAGAAGTGTATGGCTCTGGAATTAACCACAGACATGATCCTAGGGATCGGCGCCCTAGTAGTCGCGGCCGTCGCCATCTACATGTTCGTGCGGGCGACGGGGGGCACGGGTGGCAGCCGGCGGGAAGAGCCCAGATCCGAGCCAGAGCCACTGAAGGTCTCAGTTGACCCGTCCAGACGCGTGAAGGTGCCTGAGTTGCAGAGGCTTGCGAAGCGGGACCAGGTGTCTGAGGCCAGGAGCAAGATACGCACCCTGGCCCTCCAGCAGGAGATCATCACCTTGGTGATGAAGCGGCTCTTCGAGGCCGAGGACAACGGCGAGATAAGCCGCGACGAGAGGGAGCACCTCGGCAAGGGCTACGAGGCCGAGATGAACCAGGTCACCGAGGAGCTGAACCGGGCTGAGCTCATAGTCAGCCTCAACGAGCTGGAGGAGATAAGAACCGACCTCGTGAAGCAGTTCCAGGAGACCCTGGCCGACACGCAGCAGAAGATCGACATGATCATCGGGGAGCTCCACATAGAGCCGCCGACGCCGCCTGAGCCAGAGCCTGAGGAGAAGCCTGCGCCTAGGCCCGTGAGGAGGCCGAGGAGGCGTCCAAGGCCCCAGCCCGAGGAAGAGGAAGCCGAGGAAGAAGAAGAGGCTATCAGGGGCAGGGACACCGTCGAGGACCGGCTCAACAAGCTCAAGGAAGACGTCCTCAAGGAGCTTGAGGAGCTGGACCGCTTGGAGCTAGAGGCCTAGAGATGAGCTGGAAGGCCGAGGCGAAGAAGAAGGCGGCAGAGAAAGCTATAGAGCACGCTGAGAGCGGCATGGTGCTTGGCCTTGGGAGCGGCTCCACCGCCGCCGAGGGAATCAGAGCCCTCGGTGAGAGGCTGCGGGCCGGAGAGCTGACAGACTTGAAGGGGGTCCCCACAAGCTACCAGTCGATACAGGAGGCAGTAAAGGCCCGTATACCCCTCACCACGTTGGACGAGTACCCGGAGCTGGACATGGGGTTCGACGGTGCAGACCAGCTGGACCGCAGCCTCAACGCCATCAAGGGCGGCGGAGGGGCCCTGCTGCGGGAGAAGATAGTGGCCAGCTGCTGCAGACAGTACATCATCGTCGCGGACGAGAGCAAGCTAACGGACATGCTTGGGAAGGATCAGCCCGTAACGTTGGAGGTCCATCCCATCGCGGTGACGCCTGTGCTTAGAAAGCTGGACGCCATGGGCGCCGAGGCGACGGTGCGGCAGGCCGTGGGGAAGCTGGGGCCGGTTGTGACGGACAACGGGAACAACCTGGTGGACGCCCTTTTCGGGTATATCGCGGACCCTAGGGAGTTGAACCGGAGGCTGCACA
>JAEHCT010000016.1 GCA_020697635.1 Candidatus Bathyarchaeota archaeon | reverse complement strand
GCCTCAATTTATCGGGTTTAAACCGTTGCCCAACGTCTTCGTCGACTTGGATGTATGTGAAGGACACGGGCTGTGCGCCGAGGCCTGCCCCGTCGAGGTGTATGACCTCGTCGAGATAAAAGGCGAGACCAAGGCTCAGCCTACCCGCGCCAACGACTGCATCCTTTGTATGACATGCGTCAACGCCTGCCCAGTGGGCGCCATCACGGTTGAGGAGTGAAGAGCCCCCTCCTTCTTCAAAAAACAATATCTGTATCATACCCGTCTCTTTGCATATGAAGAGAGCTCTAATCGCCCTAGCCGCTTTAGTCATCTGGTCCGCGTCTAATGTCTGTCCAGCTTATTCAGCAGAGGGCCTGTCGGTGAACATAGTTGTAGAACCTGAGCCGTTACATGGACAGTTGAACGTCGATGAGACCTACTTCTTCAACGTAACCGTGGCCAACGAAGGCCTGTCAGTAGTGCCTGGGCAGCCAACGGAGGAAGACCCGTTGATCAAGTACACGGGCTATCTATACACCGTCATAGACATCAACTGGAAGGTATCCGGCTCATACGACTTCGGTACGGCAACCTCAGGTTACACGACTCAGCTCGATGACATGGGCCTCACCAACGTCATTGAGATTCCAGTTAACGGCTCCTCTGTGTGGGAGTCATTCAATCACACGTTCGTAAGAGACGCATTCGACTTCGGCGTAAAGCCGTACGAGACCCTGGAGGTCGTGGTCAAGGCAAGGGTCTTCTTCGAGGTCTACAACGTCTCTGTCGGCATGGACGGTTCTCATCGTGGGCCCTTGGCCGCGGAGGCCTCAATAACCTTGAAGCTTCTGGATGATAAGAAGATGGAATACGTCGATGGGAAGTATCTCGACATGGCGTCAGAGGTTGAGCCGTTGAGTGGCGTCGCCGAGGCGGAGTACCTGAACGTGTCCCGCTTCATTGGCTACCTTGCCGATATGAACCAGAGCATCGAGGCTGGAGACTACTTCTCGGCGCTGAAGACGTACTCCAAGTATGATGACAAGTATAGGGCTCAGCTGATATCCTCGCTCACCGAAGAGTCTTCGGCGTCCTACGGAAAGACTCTGTTAATCGGCCAGCTGGAGCAGGACTTGGATTTCCTGAACGTCACCTACAATATCCTTGAGGACAAGTATGTCTCGCTGTCTCGCACCTACCAGGTGAGGCAGACCGAGCTGGAGGCGGCCAAGCAGAGCCTCTCCACGGCTATCACCGCCGTCTTCCTGGCCTCCATAGCGTTCTTCTTCGTTGGTCGCATAAGCGTGAGCAGGGGCACCCATATTGGTGAGCAAACCGTCAGCATGGAGGGCGAGTCCCGTGACTATTAACTTGGTATTCGTTGAGGCCGCCCTCGAACTCGTCCCATACGAGATGCTGGGTCACCCCTCTGTACGGCGGAACGCGAAGAGACGCGGCAAAAGACCTGAGGAGACCCTCCTGGACCGCAGCCTGCACCACTACGGCATGACAGACCTCCCGGGACAGGAGAAGAGGGGGAGGCCCGACATACTACACGTATGCCTCCTCGAGGCCATGGGGTCGCCCCTGAACAGATCGGGTAACCTCAGGGCTTGGGTCTCCACCCAGCAGGGCTACGTCATCGAGATCGATCCATCGACCAGGCCTCCGCGGGACTATAACCGTTTCAAAAGCCTCATGGAGCAACTATTCTTGGATGGCAGCTCCCCACCGGGCGGCGAGAAGCCTTTGCTTAGGCTCAGGAGGCTGAGCCTCAAGGGGCTCATGGACGAGTTGGAGCCCAGCAGGGTGGTGGCGCTCACGAGCCACGGCGCTCCGAGCTCCTTCGCCGCGGCCGCCGAAGGGCTCTGCGGCTCCGGGAGCCCAGCGGTCTTCCTCGGCGCCTACCCGAGTGGCCCCATGGATGAAGAGACGCTGGCATTGGCGGATGAAGCGTTGAGCGTCTACCCTGAACCACTTGAGGCGTGGACCGTGGTCTCCAGGCTGCTCTACGAGTGCGAGAGGAGGCTAGGCCTTCTTTAGCCTCTCCATGAACTCTGTGAGGCTTCCCAAGGTGTTTTCGCCTCTTGTCTTGCCCGTTCTGTCGAGGTGGTACGCCTCGATCCCTGTGCTCTGGGCGATCAGGTAGTCGTACGTGTAGTGGTCGCCTACGTGGATCATCTCGTTGGGCTCTATGCCCAGGACCTCGAGTATGGTCCTGTAGAAACTTTGGTCTTTCTTCACGGACTGGTAGTCGCTGGGAGCCGAGAAGACGTGGGTGAAGTAGTCGCCGACTTCCTCGACCTGGACTTCGAGTAGCTCCCGTATAGTGTTGGAGGAGACTACGAGGGGGTGCTCCGACGCTAGGGCGTCCAAGGTTATCCTGGCGTCGGGGTAGACCCTTATGAGGCTTCTTCTTTTCTCGGGCAGCTCCAGCCAGTCGCCGGGGAGGTCGAACCTTCTGAACCAGTAGCCTACGTCGTACCACTCGGGTCGCTGGTCGCCTAGCTGGTTCATCTCGTGGAAGACCAGTTTCCTGGCGTCCTTGAGGTCTACACCGTGTTTCTCCGCGTACAGCCTAGGTATATCTGTGCCCCATATGTGCTCCGAGTACCCGTGGTCTATGAGGGTGCCTTCCATGTCGAAGGAGATGTATCTCATCTGGCTCCCATGAATATTATTTGGCGGGGTTATAAGACAGATTCCTCTGGTCATTGCATGAACCCGTGGCAGGTCGGATCGTGTTTTTTTCGGCGTCGACTCAGCAGGTAAGTGGTGGTCTTCACGTCTCTTCTTGGTAGAGGTTCTGGACCAGTAGCGCCGTCTTTTTGGGGGTGGCGTTGACGAACCTGTGGGGCACGTCCGGTGGTATGGTTACTATCGTCCCCGGAGCTATCTCAGCCACCTCCTCGTCTGTCTCCACCCTCGCCTTACCGGTGAGGGCCAAGGCGACGTGTTCCCGGGGGTGCTGGTGGGTGGCCGTGGAGCCACCAGGGTCTATTCTGAGTACTCTTCACGAGTAGGCTGACATACTTCTCATGGGGATCACCCTTACGGTGTTGACTCCGCTGTGCCCTTCTCCCGACATGGGCTCTCCAGGCTCCTGGCTCAACCTGCGAATCTTGAGGCTCATGTCTCCCATGGTGATGTGGATAAAAAGGGGCTTTTCAGGGTTGGGTTAAAAAAATGGAAGTTTACTTGGCTTTTGGCACCGTGTGGCTCAGCTTGCCGTCACGGTAGAAGGCGCTGAAGGGCTTGTTGCATGCGGGGCACGTGTATCCCTCGCCGTCGAAGAGGCCGAACTTCCAGGTCTTACCTGTGGCTTTTCCTTCCTTGCCGCATCTGGGGCATTTCATGTTGCTCGAATAAATATCATATATACCATATATAAATGTTAGTGGATTATCCATAAAAAAAGGGACAATCCGGAAGAAAAACAATAATTTGACCACGACACCTTATCATAAATTAGCTAATATTCTTTAATTGCTTATATTCTGGGAGAACAGAAAGATCACAGCCATGAGCCTCATTCTAGGCACCAGCGGCTGGAGCTACAAGGAGTGGGTGGGTCCCTTCTACGAGAAGAAGACAGGCATGTTCAGCCACTACGCCAAGGTCTTCAAGACCAGCGAGATCAACAGCACCTTCTACAGGTATCCCAGCGAAGGCATGATCCAGGGGCTCCGACGCAACGCGCCCCCAGGCTTCCTCTTCGCAGCCAAGCTCCCCAAGCTCATCACCCACGACAAGTGGCTGAGGCTGGGGAAGGGGGTGGAGGAAGACACCTGGCGGTTCTTGGAGCTGATGAGGCCGCTAGCCGAGAGGTTGGGCCCCATACTGATCCAGCTGAGGCCCATGTTCAACTACGAGGACCACGCCGGCGTCCTTGAGGACTACCTGGACGCGATCCCGGGCAACTACGAGTGGGCCGTTGAGCTCCGTAACGAGTCGTGGCTCAGGGACGAGACGTACGACATTCTGCGGAGACACAACGTCGCCTACACCATAGTGGATGAGCCTCTGCTTCCCCCGGAGACGCCGGTCACCGCCGACTTCGCGTACATCAGGTGGCATGGACACGGCGAGAGGCTCTGGTACGACTACGAGTACACCGAGGACCAGCTGGAGGCGTGGCTACCGAAGGTCCAGGACGTGAAGGGCAGGACGAGGCGCACCTACGGCTACTTCAATAATCACTTCAAGGCCAACGCAGTGAAGAACGCCATAGAGATGCTTGGCCTCCTGGGCGAGGCCACCCCGGAGCAGAACATCGTCCTAGACAAGATCAGAGACTACAGGGAGACGGCATCTAGGCCCTTGGGCGTGCAGCCCCTGACCGCGTTCCAGGCCGACGAGGAGGACCTCAGCGTCGCCGACCACCTCACCCACTTCATGGACGCCCGGAGGCTGAGCCGCGCAGAGAAGATAAGCGACTCGGACCTAAGCGTCACCGAGAGCGGCGACGAGTCCATCAAGGCGAGGCTCAGGGACTACTACATAGACGTGGACATGGGGAACCAGGTGATAAAGCACAACTGCGACGACTGGCGGAAGGGGATGCACAGGAAGCGGATGTGCAAGCACCTGGGGAAGCTCTTCCTGAATCTGCCGCCGGGCCAGTCGAAGCGTGTGCTGGAGAGGATCTGGAAGGACGTGGATGGCTGGGTTTTCGAGGAGTAATTAGACCTGCGGGACGCCCAGCTTCTTCAGGATGGCAACTACCTTCTTCTTCTCGTGCCCCTTGAGCCCCTTGTCTAGGAGCGCTCCGGCTGCGCCGCCGCTCTTCTCGACCATCTGGGCCGCGATATCCTCGCCTAGGAGAGGTATGGCGTACTTGGCCGCCATGTGGCCGAAGGCGTAGTCGTCCATCCTCGACGAGAAGGTTGGGCAGTAGTGGCCTCCGCCGAACCCTATTACCGCGTCGGCGTCCCCGTTGTCTTCTATGCCTCCCAGTATGGCGTCCACGAGGTATTCGCAGACGGACTCGTCTCTCCACTGGGCCTCCCTGCTGCCCACCTCGGCGAAGAACATGGGCATGTTGAACTGGGTGGGGCTGTGGTGGGTGGCCTCTAGGCTCACCTCGAACCCGCGGGGAGGGTTGTCGAGTATCCTGAGGTAGATGTCTCTCATCTTGTTGGGCGCCGTGAGCTGTAGCTCGCGGTTCCGGCCGCCGTACATGGCTTTACCGAAGTTTCCTGTCGGGTGCACCGTGAGGCTGGGCTTGCCGCTCTTGGCCCAGTGGCGGCTCGCCACCACGACGTAGTCTACGTCGTATCTCCGTGCCAGACTGTCGTAGTCCACGGGGTACGGGTTGGGCTCCGCCGGCACCTTGTACCGTTCCTCCGGTACGATGAGCGGATCGATGACAAAGAGGTAGGCGCCGTCTCTTGTTAGGACATTGTGTTCCTCCGTCTCCTTGAAGCCTCTATCCAGCAGTATCCCATGCATGGTCTGGCCCGCCGGGTCCGATAATGAAAGCGTTATCGCCGGTTTTCCCATGGAGGCACCTTTCACGCAATAGGCGCGGGTGGAGGGTAAAAGTTTGGCGTTTCATGGCGTGCACCAACAGGCATGGTATTCGATCTATTCATTTTTGATGCCGCTACGCATGTAGGAGAGGAATATTTTATATTGGGTGGCTGTTGACTGCATGAAAGTGGACAAGATGCTCAGCTCCGACATAGGCAGCATGCCAGCGACGACGGAACCAGATGTGATATATGCAGGGGCCCAGAAGGCGGGCACACTGCTTCCGTTGCTCAACATCGGCGTTGATGAGTACGCTGGGTTCAGCGACGCCGTGGTCTCCGCGTACGCCGATAAGGTGAGGGCCGGCGTCGACGTCCCGAACTACCCCCAGTTCAGGGACATGAACGAGATGTTCATTAAGCTGATGCAGGGCGTCGAGAAGGCTGGCGGCGCACTGTACGCGGCTGGGTCCATCAAGCCGATCCAGGGCGCCTCCATACCCGAGGTCGACGTGATAAGGAGGGAGTCCGCGAATGTCAGGGCGCTGTCGGGCCGCGAGAAGGTGAGGCTCAAGATATGCGTGACTGGGCCGTACACTCTGGCGTCTTTCTTCCAAGCTAAGACGCCTGGGCTGTACAAGGAGCTGGGGAACGTCCTCAGCGGCATACTGACCGCGTCCCTATTCAAGACTAGGTACGCTGAAGTGGCTCACGTCTGCGTGGACGAGCCCGTGCTGGGCTTCATGAACGACCCGCTGCTGGACTTCGGCTCCGATGGGAGGGAGGCACTCAGGGCTGCGTGGGACAAGGTCTGCAGGACGGCGTCTGTCAGAGGCATAGAGACCAGCATCCACCTGCACAACACCAGCGAGAACCTCTTCTGGGAGGTGGAGCCCTTGGACACCGTGGCGAGCCACGTCGGGGACCCCATGTACACGAGCGAATCCACCCGTCATCAGTTGGAGGAGAAGGACAAGAACATCTGGGCCGCTGTGGGGGTGACCCAGTTCGACAACCTCATACACATGCACTACCATACCGAGGGGTTCGAGGGAGAGATGCCGGAGAAGATCGCCGAGACGTGGACCGGCATGAAGAAGGGGAGAATCGATCCGTACATCTTCCTAGAAGAACAAGGAACCATGGAGAAGAGGCTGAGCAAGATCATGGAGTTCTTCGGGGCAGAGAGGGTGACCTACGCCTCACCCGAGTGTGGGCTCAACAGCTTCCCCGACTACGGCGTCGCCGTCGAGTGTCTCAGACGATCTGCCGCCGCCATAAAGAAGCAGGGCCTGGGCTAGATCAACAGGGTTTATACTGGACACATCGGGGATATCATAGTGGTGCCGACATTTGGGTAGAGTCAAGAAAGGCGAGAAATGCAGCGTCAAGGGGTGCAACGAGGAAGCGGTTCGGTCGCTCAGCGTATCCAAGGTCAAGACCGCTGGCCTCGACGTGGAGACTAGCAGGCGAGCCTACCTCTGCAAGGAGCACTACAAGGAGTTCAAAAAAGGGAACAAGAAGGACGCCCAGATAGAGAAGTGGCGCCACGGAGTAGCCTAGCCCACGAACTTTGGTCTTTCCTGTAGGTACACCGGAACGGGCACCGGCCTGTAGGGCTTGTCCTCGGTCTCGGCGTGTATCTTCTCCTGCATCTCCGCGACGGACATGTTCTGAGAGTCTTTCACCCCGCGGACCCTCACCGGCAGCTTCTCTTTACCTGCCTCCCGTTCACCGACGACGACGATGTAGGGTATCCACTCCTTCTCTGCGTCCCTGATCTTCTTGCCCACGGTCTCGTCCCTGTTGTCGATGTCGACGCGGACCTTGCTGAATTTGCCGCGTACCATGTCGGCGAACCCCACGTACTCGTGGCTCACGGGGATGATCCTCACCTGGGTTGGCGCCAGCCAGAGGGGCAGCTGGGGCTTGTAGCCATTGTCGGCCTTCATCCTCATGGCCTCCCTCTCCAGGATGGCGTAGATGTCTCGTTCGATGGCTCCGCTGGGGCTGCAGTGGAGTATGTAGGGGTGCTTCTGGGTGCCGTCCTCGTCCATGTACTTGATGTCGTACCGCTCCCCGTTCTCGACGTCGATCTGGTCGGTAGCTAGAGCCGACGCCTTGTCCAGTGCGTCGACGAAGTTCATGTCCCACTTCAGTATAAAGTAGGCGAACCGTTCCTTCCACATCTCCACGAGCACGGGCTTGCCGTGCTTCTGCACGAGCCCCTTAATGAACTCCTTGTTCTCGTTGTAGAAGTCCTCCACCATCCTGAGGGCGAGCTCGTAGTCCTCCTTCTCTAACCCGATGCCCGCTAGGACGTCCTGGCTGAGCTTGAAGCGGCGCATGTACTCGCTTCGGGCCTGGACCAGGTTCTTGCAGAATGCGTGGACATCCGGCATGGTGAACGCGCGGAGCCTGCGGAGCCCGGTTAGCTCGCCGCGTTGCTCGCGTCTGAAGCTGTATCGGGTCATCTCGTAGATCCGCATGGGGAGGTTCCTGTAGCTGATGGTGGCGTCGTGACTCATGAGGAACTGGCCGAAGCAGGCCGCGAATCTCAGGAAGTACGGGGTGTCGTCACTCTCCACGGTGTACTGGCGTGCGGGGAACCTGTTGAGGTAGCTCTTCAGGGTGGGGTGCTCCATGCTGTACATGAGGGGGGTCTCCACCTCCATGCCGCCGTACTTGTGGACCATGCTGGTGACATACTCCTCCAGCAGCGCCTTAACCATCCTGCCCTTTGGGTAGTACCTGAAGTTGCCGGGGTCGCTGGCTGGCTCATAGTCCACCAGCTCCAGACTCCTCATGAGGTTGACGTGTGGAGGTGTTCGGTCCACGGTGCGGTCCTTGGCGTACTCGTATCCGCTGAACTTGCGGAGCTTATCGTGGCCCTGGAAATCGAACTCGTCGAGATCCCAGAGCTTGCCGTCCAGGTCCATTATGTACCAGCGGCTTCTGAGACTCTCCTCGGCCTTCAGCGCCTCCGATACGACCTCTTCCTTCTTTTCACTCATGGGTTTCATCTCCGAAGAAGCCGTGGTGATGTCTCCATGGCTCGCGCTGCCCGTCTGGTTGCATTAGAACAGCGGAGGAGCGTCTAACTTCTTCAGGTTGGGCCTCTCGGCCTAGTCTGTTTGGCGGGACATCACCGCGTTCTCCTCTCACACCTTTGAAAGAGTCCACGACTTTTAATCTTTATGCATCATTTCTTGGGTCTCAGGTCGGCCTCCGCGACGCGGTACCTGCCGCTTACACCGTCCCAGCTGCGCTCCGCCTCCTTGACCTCTATCCTGAACCTGAACCACGGCGCGTCGAGGACTAGGCTCTCGTACTCTCCGCCCTCGCCGCAGGGGTCCACGCCGTACCGTTCCCTGAGCTGGACGAGGCTGTTGAGTGCCTGCCTGTCCAGCTTCCTCCCCAGCCACTTCTGGTCTAGTCCTTGCGCAGCTACGGCCGAGAACACGATTATCATGCCCCTTCTTAGCATCTCGTTCAGCAGCCCGACGCGTTCACGGCCCCAGAGGGGGGTTATGTGCTCCAGCCCGAGTTCACCGCATATCCGGTCGACCCGCTCCCTCTGATATGTAGACGCCACGGCCCCCGTGACGACACCCTCTATGTCTAAGCCCATCAGACATCTCTTCAGGTCGACCAGCTCCTTCTCCTTGACGCCTCTGGTCCTGGCTTCGACGTGCTCCTTGCCCCAGGCGTAGGCCTGGAGCTCGGTGAGCCTTATGTTCACTGTATGGAACATGTAGCTGTCAGGGTTCTCAGAGCGCATGGACACCAAGTAATTCAGGTCATGACATTCCTCCTCGGCGAGGCGGGCCGCGTAGCAACTGTCCTTTCCACCGCTGAAGAGCGCAGCCACCCTCATGTCCTAGATCACTACCGGGTTCTCTGGGGTGCCGCCCCGGATAGACGTGAGGACGCCTTCCGCCACCTGCAGCGCCATCCTGGTCATGCCCTCCAGGTTGCAGGCGCCCAAGTGGGGCGTCAGTATCACGTTGTCCATCCCTAGGAGAGGGTTATCGGCGCCGATGGGCTCCTCCTCGAAGACGTCCAGCGCTGCCGCCTTGATCTTGCCGGACTCCAACGCTTTGATCATAGCCGCCTCGTCGACCACCCTGCCCCGCGCCATGTTGACGAGTATCACGCCGTCCTTCATCAACCCGATCTCCCTCTCTCCGATGAGTCGGTGGGTCTCGGGGGTGCCTGGGACGTGCAGGCTCACTATGTCGCTCGCCCCGAGGAGCCCGTCGAGTTCCATCCACCTGATTCCCATTTCCTTCTCCACTTCCGGCTTCCTGGTTCTCGACCAGTAGACCACGTCGGCGTCGAACGCCTTCACGCGCCTAGCGGTGGCAGTCCCTATCCTGCCGAGCCCGACGATGCCGACGGTCTTGCCCGCTAGCTCGCCGCCGATGAGGTCGCCGTACTTCCGGTTCCACTCCCCTCGCCGCGTGGCCTTATCGGCCGCAACTATACGTCTTATCGAGGAGAGCATGATGGCCATGGTCATCTCGGCGACGGTGACGGTCAACGCGTCTGGCGTGTTGCACACCACCTTCCCAAGCTCACGGGCGGCCTCCAGGTCGACGTGGTCGCACCCCATCCCGTGGACCCCCACCACCTTGAGTCTCCCGCCCTTCTCCATCATCTCGCGGGTGATCCTGATGCTGCCCCTCGAGATGATGCCGTCAACTCCTTCAATGATCTCCATCAACGCGTCCTCGCTGCTCCCCGGCGGAAGCTCCACGACGTTGACCCCCTCAGCCTTGAGGTACTCCACGCCGACCTCGTTGATCGGCTCAGCAACGACCACTGTGATCCCCGGCATATGTATCAGAAAGAAAAAGAGGCTGCGCACGGTTAAGGCTTAAGATGGGGGTTAGGGCGTCTGCGCCCCCGCCGCGCCCCCTTCTGGGGCTCCTTCTTGGCGCGGCGCAGCGTCTTCTCCAGGGCGTCGCAGAGGCCGTCGAAGGTCTCCGTGAGGCCCCAGCCCTCGTTCTCGGCGTTGAAGCCGACGTTTGGCCCCATGACTCGGGCGTTGAGTCTGTACCTCACCCTCTCACCCTGGGTGCTCTGCTTCTTGATCCTAACGCTGACCTCCGTTATGCCTTCGTACATCCTCCTGTTCTTAGCGACGATCCGCCTCAGCTTGTCCTCGGCGACGGCCCTCTCGAAGAAGTCCTCCTCGGTGATCCCCACGATGTAGACAGGGATCTCCTCGTCCACCCTGAGGCCCGCGATGAGGCCGAGGGGCTCCCTCGGCGTGACTATGCCGTGGACGACCCCCTCGTCGTCTACCATGAGGCAGGCGCTCTTCCCCGACTCTGACAGCCCCTGCACGACCTGGAGCATGTCGGCGTCCAGACCCACGGTCAACGGCTGGGGGTCCATGACGCCGCTCACCTTCCCGGGGAACCTGGTCACCTTCTTCCCGACCACGTCGCCTCGGGTGGTCTTTGAGGCGGGGGTAATGAACGTGTGGACTATGACGTCGGAGGTGACTATGCCGACGAGCCTTCCGCCCCTCGTCACAGGGATGTGGCTTATGTTCTTGTCGAGCATCATCCGCCGCGCCTGGGCGACCCCTACATCATGCTCCACGGTGATGACCGGGTTCTGCATGTACTCCTTGGCGGCCATGTTCCTGAGGTCCGACACCTCCGTCAACGCTTCGATTATATCGATCTGCGAGACCACCCCGACGACCTCCCTTTTCTCGACGACGGGCAACGCCCTCACCCCCTTCTCCACGAGTATCGCCGTGGCGTCTATAACCGCGGCCCCCGGGGCCAGGGTTCCCACCTGATTCCAGATGCTCTCCACCTTGGTCCTCCCAGGCTGATCCACCCCCAGCAGGTCGCGGAGGGATATTACTCCCACCCGGCCCCCCTTCGCGGCCACCGCCTCGGGGCGACCCGCGTCCTTAAGGTAGCCCAGTACCCTGCTCACCTGGTCGCCGGGGCTGAACACGCCCCCGGCGCCGTGCAGAATCGTCCTAACTTCAGTCTCCGCTAGTTCTACAAGCGTCTTCGTCAAAACCAGAAACCTGTTTAAATCGTAGTTTTCGCGGGATAAATAGGTTGCATTACTGGGCCGAGTGAGAAAGCTTAAAGACCCGGTTAATCATGGTGAGCGGAAGCGAGACCACCGTGTGCACCCTCATACTGCTCTACAGGCTGCTGAAGGACTACCCCGTCGTAGCCCTCCACAACAGGTACCTCGGGAAGGACACCGTGGAGCAGCCGCCCCAGAGGCTGAACGGCAACACAGTCGCACCCCTCGACGTGGCTTCTGGCGGCACATGGATAGGCATGAACGACTCGGGGCTCTTCCTCGCCATAACCAACCAGGAAACCCAGCGACTCCCCAAGCCGGGGCGCAGCAGGGGGCTCCTCGCGCTGGACACGCTCAAGGACTACGAGACCGCCGAGGAGGCCAAGGAGCACCTACTAGATCCATCCATCCGAGAGATGTACCGCACAGGCAACTTCACAGTGCTCGACCCCCAGGAGGCCTGGCACGTTGTCTGGGACAGGAAAACACGCGTCTACCCCATCAGGGAGGGCGTCTACGCCGTGTCAACCATCACCGTGGTGCCCGGGATGGAGTGGAACGAGCGGGCCCGGAGCATATGGGTGGACGCCGAGAAGAGGCGAGCCAGGGCGTACGAGCTGCTGAGCGACTGCCGGCCAGAGTCCATCGGGGACGCCGTCGCCGAGATGATGCGGGTCTCCGCCGACCACGGCTGGGGGCGTAGCCAAGCATCCATCTGCTGGCACAGCCCCGAGTACAGGCAGACCTCGTCCACCATCATGGCCGTCGCCGCCGAACCGTCATACTCCCTCGTCTACTACTGCGAGGGTAACGCCTGCGAGAACTGGTTCAAGGACTACACGAAAAAACAGATCTGACCTGCTACAGGTCACATCGAAAATAAGTTAGGAGGCGAGGGTCTTGCCTACGCCCTTCTTCTCGGCTAGCTCGAGGACCTTGCTCGCCGTGCCTACGTCCTGTATTGCTAGGCCCGTGGCCTTGAAGACGGTGATCTCGTCCGGCTTCTCGCGGCCCTTCTTCTTGCCTGCGACGATGGTGCCCAGCTGGGCGTATATGTCGTCCTCGGTGATGACGCCCTCCTCCTTGGGGACCCTGAAGTCGCCTGTGACGAAGGCCTGGGGGATGAAGTCGACGACCAGCTTGTCTGCCTTCTCTATGACGCTGGTCATGAGCTCCCGTTTGGCGCCGGTGTCGGCTCCGATGGCGCTGACGTGGCACCCCTTCTTGAGCCAGGCGCCTTCCATGAACGCCTCGGGGCTGGGGGTGCAGGTTATGACTATGTCACTTTCCTCGGCCGCCTCCCTAGCGCTGCCCACCGGGACGAACTCGACCTTGGGGAACAGTTTCTTCATCTCCTCGGCGAACGCCTTCTTGGCCTCGGGGATGATGTCGTAGACCTTGACCTTCTTGATGCCTGGCCTGACCTCCATGAGGCCCATGACCTGGCTTCTGCCCTGGACGCCTGCTCCGCAGACGCCGGCCACCTTGCTGTCCTCCCTGCTGAGGTACTTGATGCCGGTGGCGCCTGCGGCGCCGGTCCTCAGCGCCGTTATGTAGGTGCCGTCCATGATGGCGAGGGGGACGCCGTTATCGGGGCTGTTGAGGATGATCCTGGCTATGACCGCCGGCAGCCCGTACTCCTTCTTGTTTCCCGGGTGCACCGTCACGATCTTGGTGCCCGCGACGCCTAGGCCCGGCATGTAGGCGGGCATGGCTATGAGGACGCCCTTATCGAAGTGGAGGTAGACCCGGGGAGGCATCTCTATTTTGTCGTCGCCCATCTCGCGGAAGCCGCCCTCCACGGCCTCCAAGGTGCTCTTCATGTCGAGAACCTGCTTCACCTCGTCCTGTGTGAGGTATAACGTCATTTCGAGTCATCAAGTGATGGGGGGCGGCATTTTTAACGATTACGAAGAGCAGAATTTCCCTCTTTTCTAGTGCCGGGGAACCACGTGTTCTAAGACTAGGGGGTGAACTTGCCGCCGTCCGTGAAGACCCTCATCAGCTCAGCGTAAAGGTAGTTGAACCCCTCGTTGGTGGTCGACGACACCGGCACGGGCGCGAACTCGACCCCCAAGCGGCCTATGACCTCCATCATGTCCTGGCTGAGGAGTCTGTTCATGCCGGTG
>JAEHCT010000274.1 GCA_020697635.1 Candidatus Bathyarchaeota archaeon | reverse complement strand
TCTCTGGGGCGAACTTGGCGAGCTTTATCATGAGGTTGAATGGCACATGCACCTTGGGCTCC
Organism: Candidatus Bathyarchaeota archaeon; assembly: GCA_020697635.1. Lineage (GTDB taxonomy): Archaea > Thermoproteota > Bathyarchaeia > TCS64 > TCS64 > RBG-16-57-9. The sequence continues at coordinate 2,282 of JAEHCT010000274.1, read as the reverse complement.
TCCGGCGGCTCCATCAGGTGGCTGTACTCGTATAGGCCGGTGAGTTTGAATCTCTCCAGCTCGTCCTTTACCTTCTTTTTGCCGAAGTAGACGTCCTCTAGGTCGTCGAGCTCGTCCATGTGGACCGAGATGTCGTCGACGCTTCCGCTCTTGGTGCCCACGAACCGCTTGTATATGAGGAGGTTGAGGCTCTCCTTGCTTCCGTACCTGTACCACACCTGGGGGGTGAACACGTTGCCCGCGCTCTTGCTTATCTTCTTGCCGCCGCGGTCCACGAACATCTCGTACTGGACGTGCATGGGGGGATCCCAATCGAATATCTCGCGGCAGATGGCGTCGTTGACGTGCACAGAGTCGGCAATGTCTTTACCGTAGGCCTCGAACCTGATGTCTAGGGCGTGCCAGCGGGCTGCGAACTCCACCTTCCAGCTGAGCTTACCGTTGCCGCTGGTGACGTCCACCTCCCCGCTGTGGCCGCATCCCTCGAGCCACCGTCCCTTGACCTCCATGCCCTTGCACTCGTACCGTATGGTGTGGCTGGAGGGGTTATAGTCGTGGGCGTAGGTGGTGTATATCCTGCCGCAGCTCTCGCAGACCACGAAGTAGGGCAGGGCCTCGGTGTACTTCTCCTGCCCCGAGACGCTCTCTATGACCCTGCCGACCCTCTCATGGTTGTCCAGGATGGTGATGATCTCGTCGTTGAGGACGCCCTCCTGATACACCTTGTACGCCGACATCGGGGTATAGTTGACGCCGGTGTAGTCCAACGCCTCCTTGAGGAGACTGCTCATGTGCTCGCCGAAGCTGAAGTGGCAGTCCCCGAAGATGTCTGGGATGGTGGCCACCGAGTATCCGAGCCACTCCTCAAGCTCGTCGGGCATCCCCGCGGGGACTTTCCTGAGTCCGTCCTTGTCGTCGGCGAAAGCGATGTACTCGCTATTATACCCCATGTTCCCCAGGGCGAGGGCTAAGGCGTAGTTCCTGAGTCCGTCGGCCATGCTGCCGATGTGGGGGTAGCCGCTGGCTCCAAGTCCGCTCTCCGTTCGAAGAAGGGCTAGGCTACGGCTGAGCTTCTTCTCCCGCTTCACCAGCTCATCCGCTGCTTTGTCGTACCACGTCCCGCGTCCGATGATCTTTGGGTTATCTATAGGCCGTAGACTCAAACCTTCTCACCTCTTAATGTTCCTGTACAGTCTACACGATCTATCAGAAAAGAGTTATTATGGCGCTGGGTTTTTACGGGGGTCACTGTATTCAATCTTCATGGCAGAGCGGGGAAAGATTAAACCATTTGTGACGAATGTTCTGATTGCTCTCTGCGTTCTCGTATATTTGGGCACTCTATTTGGGTCCAAGGTTTTCGTGTTGAATCTGGTCTATAATTATGGTCTTGTCCCGTCCACCGTCGGCGTGGCTATCCCCCTGAGCCTCGTCACATACATGTTCCTCCATGCAAACTTGGCACACTTGGTATCCAACGTCTTTGTTCTCCACAGCGTGGGCAGGGAGATTGAGAGGGACGTAGGCTCGCTGAGGTTCGGACTCGTGTACTTGGCCTCTGGGGTCGTCGCCGGCCTCTTTCACACGGCCGCTGGCCCCGCGTCAGATGTGCCCGTGATCGGGGCCTCGGGGGCCATATTCGGGTTGATAGCCGTGCTACTGCTTTTGATGCCGTTCAAGGTCACGACGGCCCTCATACTGCCGCTCCCGGGGGTGGTCATGGGTATCCTCTTGGTGCTGGTCGAGGTAGTCGCCGTCCTCGTCAGCGTTGAGTCGGGGGTCGCCCACGACATGCACCTATACGGCTTCTTCGTGGGCTGCCTAGGCGCGTTCGCCATAGACTATAATCGGGCTCTCCGGGGGCTGGTAATCGCCATGGTCATACTGCTGGCGCTCTACATCTGGGCTGTTTATCTTGAAGGAATCATTGTTCTAGGCTAGATCTCCAGCAAAGCCTCAGGTAGCTCAGCCAGACCATCGATTATCCTATCCACTCCGGCCTCCTTCATCTTATCGACCCTGCTGAAGTACATCGGCACCGCTATGGTGTAGGAACCGACGGCTTTACCCGCGATGACGTCCTTATGGCTGTCCCCAACAAACACTCCCCTGCTTGGCTTGACCTCGAGGATCCTGTAGCATTCGAGAAGCTGATCTGGGTGGGGCTTCATCCTGTGTCTCGTCGTACGCCCCACCACGGCCTTGAAGAAGTGAGCCAAACCTTCCTGTCTAAGCGCCTTCTCAACGGATTTCTGGGAGTTACTCGTGCATATCCCTATGGG
>JAEHCT010000273.1 GCA_020697635.1 Candidatus Bathyarchaeota archaeon | reverse complement strand
GCTGACCCTCGTGGGTCTCATCGACAGCAGCTACAAGGTGGGAGACAAGGATGGAGTGGAGGCGGCGCCGAGGCATCTCAGAGGCTACACGAAGCCGGACGACATCAGGAATGACAGCAGGTGGCGCGAGAACGTGAGTCTCTTCCAGAAGAAACTCGGCGAGATACTCGCGGATCGCCCGGAGGCCAGAGACGGCGTGCTCATTAAACGCCTAGACACAGGGTACGCCGTCATCTCGGCTGTCACACGTAAGCTGGCATGGGGCACCAGAAAGGACACCATAGTGGTGAACACCGGTTTCTTCCCAAGCCACGACCAGCTCTACAGCCGAAGCACCCGCCTAGACATGCAGCCCATGATAAAGCGGGCCAAGGAGCAGGGGTTCAACGCAGGCGGCAAGGAAGACGTGCTGGGCGCCATAGTGCCTAAAGAGATGACGGAGCCCTTCGTCGAGGAACTTTACAGGTTCTTTAAAGAAAAATAGGGGAAGGCCAGGTTCTCCTCAGCACGCGGCCGGGAGTCGCCCCGGTGTGCTTGCCTTTCTCGACGACGGCCTCACCGTTTACGAACACGTACTCTATGCCTTTGGGGTGCCTGTTGGGCTCGACGGGGGTGCTCACGGCCTCCAGCTTGTCGAGGCTGAACACCGTTATGTCTGCGTAGCTGCCCGGCGTTAAGGTGCCGCGTCCCTTGAGGTTGTGGTGCTCTGCCGCGGCGGTGCTTATCTTGTATATGCACTCCTCGACGGTGAAGACGTTTAGCTCGTTGACCATCTTGTCGACGAAAGCAGGGAAGGCGCTGTATGCGTTCCTGCCGGGCCTCCTGTACGGTGGCTTCTTCATCTTGTACTTGTAGTCATAGACAGATTGGTCTAGGCTGAGGCTGCCGCATCTGTGCTGGAACATGAGAGCCCTGTATGGTTTCCACGAGAAGTTGCCGGTGTCGGCGGTCCCCGCGGTGTAGCCCATGGCGTCCGGGTCTTCGCATATGAGGTCGAACCACGTGTCCAGCTGCGGCTTTTCTCGCTCCGCAGCGATCTGGGCGATGTTCTTACCGATCAGCTTCTCGTCCTTGTGATTGCTGACCCAGATGTTCGAGGCCCACTGGGGGTTGGTGTTTGGGCTGTACGAGAGCCTGATATACCACTTGCCGTTCTTGAGGGCGTCCACGATCTCCTCGCGGTAGTCTGGGACCTTGAGGATCTCGGCGAACCTCTCCCGGCTGCCGGCCTCCCTTAGCCAGGGCGTGAGTATGCTGCTGAGGTAGGGCATCACGTCGAAGCCGCCGGGGAGGAACCAGGGCATGCTGTCGAAGCTGAGGTCGAGGCCCTCCTCGAGGGCGTCGTCGAAGTACTGGAGGGTTGCCCTGATATTGTGCTCCTCCATGTAGTCGTGGCCCTCCGGAACAAGCCTCCAGCCTGGGGTGAGGTGGGCGATGTTCGTCTTGACCCCTGTGACGCGGCAGGTGTTGATGCTCTCCAGGAGGCCGTCTATCTTGTTGCTGCGGGTGTCTCCGAACTTGACGTCGCGCCTGCGGCCCGTCCGCCTCCAGTGGGGGCAGTAGACGCCGCCGTACTCCTTCACGATGCTAACACACTCGTTGATCTCGTCCATGCTCGCCCAGACACCGGGGTCGTAGTCGAGGCCCGCGCTGAGGCCGATGGCGCCCTCCCGCATGGCCTGGTGTATGAGCTTCTTGATCTTCTCTAGCTCCTCCTGGGTGCTGTGGCGCTTGTAGTCGTTGCCCATCACGTTGATCCTGCACGTCCCTTGGCCTACGAGGGGCGCGGCGTTCATGGAGACGCCCACCTTCTCGACCTTGTCCATCCAATCGCCTAGGGTGCTCCAGTCCACCTCCCACCCGTAGTGCCTCCTCATCAACTCGTTTACGTCCTCGCGGGGGAAGACCTGGTTCTTGGGGTAGTACTTGTGGGGCTCCAGCTCGTCTATGTGTTCCCCGGCTAAGCCCGGTAGCCCCATCATGTCGCCGAAAGGTCCTTGGCTGCCTCCGCACTCGCCGCCCACGAACGTGGTGACCCCCTGCATCACGTAGCTCTCGGCCTTCGGGAAGAAGAGGAGGGTGGAGTCTCCGTGGCTGTGGGCGTCTATCCATCCCGGCGAAGCGTAGAGGCCCTCGGCCTCCACCACCTTCCCGGCGTCTCCCTTCACCGCCCCCAGGGCGGCTACCCTGTCGCCCTTCACGCCGACGGAGCCCTTGTACGGGGCCTTGCCTGAGCCGTCGACGATGTGGGCGTCCTTTATGATTAAATCGTACTCGTCCGACATCTTTCATCTCTCTTTGAATGAAATGGAATAGTATGCATCCACATTTAAAACTGAGTCTAAAAAAAATGAGG
>JAEHCT010000272.1 GCA_020697635.1 Candidatus Bathyarchaeota archaeon | reverse complement strand
CCTTTGTAGACCGTCATTAGTATGGGGCCGCCGCACCGGTCGCAGCTCCCCTTGAGCGGCGGCCGCCTGAACTTCTTGTTGCACTTACTGCACCTGAAACCCTGCCTGGTGAAGGCGCGGAGGTTGCCGACGATGTCCTTCATGAAGTGGCTGTTCAGTATTTTCAGGGCAACGGTCTGGCCGTCCACGGCCCGCAGCTTCTCGGTGAGGTCCAGCTGGCTCTCGAGCTTGTCCAGCATGGTGCGGAGACTGTTGTACGCCCCGACGTGGCTGCCCAAGTTGATGTCGCTGCACTCCTTGGTGTACTCGAAGCCCATGTACTGGGCCGCGGTGCCGAGCCTGCCGCCGAGGGTGTCCACCAGGGCCGCGAACTGGGAGGGCGAGGATCCCTCCATACACATCGCGTAGAACTCTGGCGGGTAGCGGCCGATGACGTCCACGTTGTGGCTCTCCTTGTCCACCTCGGAGGGGTTCAGGTTAGGGATGACGAAGAGGGGCGCGTCCATGAGGCCGCCGCTCTGCTCCGGCAGATACTTCTTGCTGAAGTTGAGCAGCGGGTCCAGCGCCATCAAGACCGCGTCCTCGTCTCCGTCACAGTTCCTGCGCTTGGCGGCGTGCCAGTAGGGGTGGGCGTAGCAGTTACGGACCTTGCTCCACCCGATGAGGCGGCCGACGATGGCGGCGCTAGTGTGGGGCGCCAGCCCCAGTATGATGTGGCCTATGAGCTGGTCCCTGTGGTCGACGCCGTAGTAGGGCTCAAGCTTGTAGAAGTCGCGGAGCTCGTCGTCGAGGAACTTGGTGGCCTTTACGAGGTAATCGCCGCACGCCTCGGGGAGCACCACGTCCTGGACCATTAGCTCCAGCATCTGATCCGGCCGCGTCAGCGGCTCCCCCTCTACGTCGATAGTGTACCCCATCTCCCGGAGCTTCTCGACGGGCACTCCAACCTCCTCAGGCTTGAAGTGGGTGAGGGGTATGTCAGTGAGGTCGAAGCGGAGGGTGCCGTCTTTGAACATGCTGAGGTCGTACCGGGCGCGTAGGATGCCCTTGCCGAGGTGCTCCGGCATGCGGCTATCGTTCATGAGCCGCTTGACGCACTTGATCCTGTCCGGGATGATGCCGCCGATATGCTTGCGCGCGTTCTCAAGCTCCTCCCTGAGGTCGATCTCCGCCCAGTTGTAGCCAACGGTGTCTGTGTTGCACGCGGGGCACGTATCGCTGTCGGTGAGCCTCTTGCAGCGCGGGCACTGCTTCTGCATCACCGTGACGGTGCCACAGTTCCCGCAGAGAGCCGTCCTAGACGGGTAGCCGCACTCTGGGCAGTCCAGCCTCACCAGCTCGACCCTTACCCTGTCGCCTCGCTTGGCCCGTGTAATGTCTCTCTGGGGGCCGCCGGCGTTGCCGACGGGGAAGATGCTGTGGACGTAGGGGCTCATCTTCCTCTCCTTCGCCTTCTCGGGCCTCCCCATGCGGGCGCCCACGTAGACGTAGGCTTTCTCCTTGACCGTGAAGCCGGCCCAATGGTTCACCTGTTGGAGCGGTGCGTCGGCCTCCGCCTCAACGTATTTCTTGTCCAGCGCAAGGCAGCGTTCGAGGATGGCCTCGGCTTCGCCGAACTTGACGGCCCTGGCCTCGACTCTATGGGGCACGAGAAGGGTTTCAAGGGTCTTCTTCTCCTCCGGCCCGAGCCTTATCCCCTGTTCGCGCTGGTTCCAGCTCTCCGCAAGAGCGTTTCTGAGGCTCAGCAGCCTATCCAAGGCTGTCTTTGACCATTCATACGTGTATCTTGGGTGTAGCGGCGCGTCGATTCGGGTGATCGCGATGGCCTCCGAGGGCGTCGGAGGATTCCACGGGTCCGCCGCCAGCTCGATGATCACATCCGCGGGTAACCCCGTGAGCTCCTCTGTCGCCTGACCGCCCACAGCCTCCACGGCGTACTCGACGTCGAGGCGCCACTGGTCCTCGTCGTAGCCTGCGGGCAGCAAGGCGTGGTTGAACTGAATGAAGTCGCCTGCGTTGATGAGCACGTCGCCGTTGAAGAGGATCTTGTCTATGTCGTCGTAGACCTCCTCGGCTATCCCCGCGGTGTCCACCCTGACAACGGAGCCGTTCTTCAGCTTCACCACCGGCGGCTCGATGGTGTCCACCGGGCAGATGGCCGCAGACTTCCCGGGGAGCTCTATCCTGAGCTGCAGCCCGGTAGTCATGAACCCGTTCAGAGTCACCATGGTGGTGGGGTGTACGCCGCAGGCCGCAAGCCCCGTTGTGCGGGCTCTGCCGTAGCGGAGCCTGAAGCCGCCGGTGGCGTTGGGGAACGAGAAGACGGGGCGGCCGACGATTATCTCCTCCATGAAGGCCAC
>JAEHCT010000271.1 GCA_020697635.1 Candidatus Bathyarchaeota archaeon | reverse complement strand
TACGTTGTCTCGACTCATCGTGTTCAATTCAATCTTCCGTAGTGTACTTAAAAATTCATCTTTCCTAGAGATGGAAAGGGAAGGAAAACACGTGTTTTTCGGATGATTTGACTTAAAAAAGCCTAGTCTTCAAACGGCTGCACTCCTTTTGGCGGTTGATCACATGTTTTTTACATTCCACGGCTTTCTTCTATACCATGTCTGAGAATGGTTTCTGGCCAGACGGCTACAGATGCTGTGTTCAGCTCAGCTTCGACTACGACTCCAACAGCGCCTTGGTGCGCAGGGCTCCCCTGGACATAGTCGCCCAGAGCAGGGGAAGGTTCGCCTCGAATACCGCGATCCCTCGAATACTGGACCTGCTGGACAGGCACGGCATCAAGGCCACTTTCTTCACCCCCGGGTGGACGATGGACAACTTCACCGAGAGCTGCGAGGAGATAGTGAGCAGGGGCCACGAGATGGGCGCCCACGGCTACCTCCACGAGCGGCTCGCCGAGTTAAGCTGGGAAGGCGAACGCGGCGTCTTCGAGAAGAGCATGGCGAGCTTCGAGAAGCTCGGCGTCAAGCCCGAGGGGTTCAGGGCCCCCTACTGGCTGATAGGCGACAGGACCCTCGACCTCGTGCTCGAGCTGGGGTTCTGGTACGACAGCAACTTCATGGACGACGACATGCCTTACATGCTGAGGTGGCGCGGCAGGGACACTGGGCTCGTCGAGCTGCCCGTGGAGTGGCTGCTGGACGACTGGCCCCACTTCGAGACCAACAGGATGACCACGAAGCAGGTCTACCACATGTGGAAGCCAGAGTTCGAGGGCATCCACGAGCTGGGCCGCTACTTCGGGTTGACGTGCCACCCCCAGTGCATCGGCAGGGTAAGCCGCCTCAAGATGCTGGACAAGCTCCTAGGTGAGATGAAGGCCAAGGGGGATGTGTGGTTCCCAACCTGCAAGGAACTCGCCGACTGGACGAGGAAGAAGCTAGGTTAGCTTCTTTATCTCCTCCACGAGCATCGGCAGGCTCTCCCCCGAGGGGGCGAACACGTTCACATCACAGATGTAGCTGATCTCGCTCCGCCTTATGTTGAACTCCGTCAGACTGCCGCCGTTCCTCTTCACCATCGCAGGTAGGCTGGCGGCGGGAGTCACCGTCGCGCTGGTGCCCGCCACGATCATGCAGTCGCTCCTGGACGCCTCCTCGAAGCACCTGTTAAGCACGGGCCCAGGTATGGGCTCCCCGAACATCACGGTGTCACTCTTGACGACTCCGCCACACTCCGGGCAGGTGGGCGGCGTCTCCTCCACCCTGAAATCTTCGTTTCTCCACTTCGTGTGGCAGTCTACGCAGCGAAGGTGCCTGCTGTTGCCGTGGATCTCCAGGACGTTCCGGCTCCCGGCGGCCAGGTGGAGGTTGTCGATGTTCTGGGTTATGAGTGTCCTCAGGACGCCCATCTTCTCCAGCTCCGCCAAGGCGACGTGGCCTGGGTTGGGATTCGCCCCCATGATGCTTATGCCAAACTCGCTTTCGTTCCTCATGCGGCGCTCCCAGTAGGAGACAGGGTCCCTGAGAAACCTCTGGTATCCATCCATGGACGGCTCGCCCTTCTCGGTCCAGAGGCCACCGGGGCCCCTGAACGGCCTGATGCCGCTCTCCACGCTTATCCCGGCTCCTGTGAGGCAGGTGACGTAGCCGGAGTCCACTATTGTCACAGCGGCGTCTCTGATCGCCTGAAAAACGTCCTCTCCTAGAGCCATGAGTAGAAATAGTAGGGGAGGATGAAAAGACTTAGGCTCGCTCCCTGAGCGCCTTGGTCAGCGCCGGCAGCACCTCGTAGATGTCCCCGACGAGGCTGTAGTCGCTGATGCCGTGGATGCCCGCGCCCTCGTCGCTGTTGACGCTGACGATGATCTGGCTATCCCTGATGCCGGCGACGTGCTGTATGGTGCCGCTGACGCCACACGCCACGTAGAGGCGGGGCTTCACCTTCTTGCCGCTGATGCCCACCCACTGGTCCATCCAGCCCAGGTCCGCGCTTATGGGCCTCGTGCACCCCATCTGGGCGCCCAGCGCCTCGGCCAATTCCTCCAGCAGCCTCAGATCCTCCTTGGCCTTGAACCCGCGACCCGCGGAGACTATGATCGACGCGCTCTCTAGGTCAGCGGTGCTCTTGGGCTTCTCGCGGCGCTCCACCACCTTGACCCGGGGCTCCGGTAGATCCACCTCTAGCTCCACCACATTCCCGGTCCTCTCCCCGGGCTCCAGCTTCTCGAAGCTCCTCGGGGGGAAGCTGATCACCGTGGGGGTGCTCGTGCTCGTCTCCTTGGCCACTGTGGAGCCGCCGTATGTCAGCCTCTCCACGAC
>JAEHCT010000270.1 GCA_020697635.1 Candidatus Bathyarchaeota archaeon | reverse complement strand
ACGCCTGACTGGAGTCTGAGATCGACCTCTACGTTGTTGGGCAGTATCCTCCTGTCCAGAAGCCTCCTGATTAGGACGGCGACGTTCAGCGGCTCCTGCTTGAGGATTCTGATGGTCGTCATGGTTCGCAGGTCGTCAAGTACCTCTGTGATGTACTTCACGTTGTTGCGGATTATGGTCAACATCTCGGAGGCCGTGGAGGGGTCCAGCTCCATCATCTGCGCTGCGTTGTTTATGCTCTGGAGGGGGCTTCTGAGGTCGTGCCTCAGCATCCTGGTGACCCTCTCGAAGCCGCTGAGTATGCTGGACACGTTCTCCTCCGAGACGCGGCGGAGCTCGTCCTCCTGCCTTAGACGAATGAGTGAGGTGCCCACGTGGAGCGCCAGTATCTCCAGCAGCTTGATGTCCTGATCAGTGAACGCGCCTACATTCGGGCTCTCTATGTTCATGACGGCTATTACTTCTCCATCGGTGCGCACTGGGACCGCGAGCTCGCTCCTTGACCTCAAGGAGGCTTCGATGTAGTCAGGCTCATCCTTCACGTCGGGGACGTAAATCGTTCTCGCTTCCCTCGCGGCTCTCACCGTCACCCCTTTGCCGTCGAGGGGGAGAGGCTCCACGGGGGGCTCTAGGCCGCGTGCGTCCACGTGGACGAGGAATCCTTCCTGGACTACCTGGAACGAGATGTTGCCTTCTCCGAGGACCTGCTCCATGATCTCAAGGGTCGCCTTCGCCACGTCCTCCACGCTGTCAACGGAGTTTAGCTTCACGGCGTGGCTGTGCAGCGCTGCGAGGTTTTCCTCGTAAACCTTTCGGGTCGTTTTGTCGCGGCTCAACTAGATCACGCCTACCATCGATGTCTCCCGCCGCAGCCCATCCTCGGCCTTGATTTTTCTCACCAGTTCCCTTTTCTTGTTGAATAAATGGTTAGGTATACAGTAATAAAACCAGTCTATTCGGCGCATCCATGATGAAACGGAGCCCGCTATATCACGAACTCCTCGTGCTCCACGTGGCGGTGCCTGACTCCCAGGTCGGCTACGCGGAACATTCTCCCGCCGAATAGCTCTGCCTCCGGCTCGCCGGCCACCAGCGCGTCCAGTATCCTGCCGAGGCTGTCAGCCTTCATAATGCCGCTTCCGCTGGCCGCCCCCACGTAGCAGATGCCCGGCGCCTCGTACAGGACAGGGGTCTCGTCGAGGCTGTTTATCGCGTACTGGCCAGCCCACATGTTCATGGGGCGGACGTCCTCGAAGCACGGGAAGTACTTCACCAGCACATGGTAGATGTTGTTGGTGTAGTAGTCCTCCTCGGGTTGTGGGTCCTCCTCCAGCTCGAACCTGCGGCCGATGTCGTCGGCGCAGCCCAGCCATATGCTGCCCTCGCTCAGCTCGGGCCTGAACAGTATGTTGGCCTTGGGCAGGATGGTGAGGGGCATGACGCCCTCCTCGTTGAGTCCCTCCATCTTGAAGAAGGGCTCCAGCTTCTGGTCCTTGAACGCGAATATCTGGCGCTTCTTCGGCCTCTGGAAGCTGTCCAGCCCCAACGGGTCCAGCAGCCGCTGAGCCCATACGCCGGCGGCCACCACGGTCTTCTCGGCCAGTATCTCTCCCTTGCTGGTCTCGGCGCCGACGACCACGGTGTCCTGCCAAACAAAAGGCTCTCCTGGGAGCCCCAGCTCCTCCACGGGCTTCAGCATGAGTCTCGTGGCCTCGGTGTTGTACATGATCTCGCCGCCCAGCTTGACGAACTCCTCCTCGTAGGCCCTGACGAGGGCGTCGGCGTCCAGGCCTCCACATTTCTCGCCGTAGACGCCCACGGCGACGTCCTCGACGCCGAGAAGCTCGGCCTCCTCGTCTTCCCCGAACTCGGGTACCAGACACGGAATGGTTTTCTTCACCTCCTCCAGGGTCAGGACTCTGACGCCGTCCCCCCGGTTCACGATGGCTTCGACGGCGGGCCTTATGGCGTCGTACTGGCGCTGGCTGAAGAGCCAGAGGTAGCCTATGAACTCCAGCTTTACGTCGTGCCCCATCTCCTCCTCCATGTGCTTGAAGGCGTCGATGCTGCAGTCGGCGAGCAGGTAGTTGGTGGAGCTCGTGAAGATGTTCCGGAACCCTCCCTCGCTCTTGGCGCTGTTGCCCTGGCCGGGGCCGCCTTGCTTGTCGACGACGACGATCCGTTTGGACGGGTCCCTTTTCTTCATGTGGTAGGCCGAGCTGAAGCCTAGGACCCCCGCCCCTATGACGAGAATATCGCACTCCATGGGTTGCTATGTGATTGAACCACTCTTTTAGCATTAATCGTTGAAAGTTTCTCCCGATACCCATATTATTTCGGTGGATGCACGTTCCCACATGTCA
>JAEHCT010000015.1 GCA_020697635.1 Candidatus Bathyarchaeota archaeon | reverse complement strand
GGCTAAAAACGTAATATTTAGGGACTGACATGGTGGCGCCTTTACCCAAAATCGAATATTACGAGATGTCATTTAGAGGAAAAGATGATCCGTGTCCATCTCCCCCGGCTTCTCTAGACGCATGATGCGGAGCACCGTCGGCGCCACGCTGCTCAGCCCCATCTCCTTCTTTAATGACATATTCCGTAACGCCTTATCGTCGCTCATCAGTATGAAAGGCACCGGGTTCAAACCGTGGCTGGGGTTCGGTGAGCCGTCCGGGTAGAACATGGTCTCCACGTTTCCGTGGTCCCCCGTGACTAGGACCGTGTAGCCTTTCCCCAGCCCGACATCCACCACCCTGCCTAGGCACTCGTCGACGACCTCGCACGCCTTCACCCCGGCTTCTAGGTTCGCGGAGTGGCCGACCAGGTCCCCGTTAGCGTAGTTGACCAGTATGAAGTCATAGACGCTTCTGGTGATCTCCGGAACGAGCCTACCGGTGATCTCGTGGGCGCTCATCTCGGGCTTGTCCTCGTAACTGGGCACCTTGGGGCTGGGCACCAGTATCCTGTCCTCCCCAGGGTTAGGCTCCTCGACCTGGCTGTTGAAGAAGAACGTCACGTGGGCGTACTTCTCCGTCTCGGCTACCCTCAGCTGCCTGAGGCCGGCGGCGCTAAGCACGTTCCCCAGGTTATTCCTGACCTTGTGCTGCGGGTACGCCGCAGGTAAGGCTAAATTCTGGTCGTAGACGCTCATGCAGACGAAGAAGACGTCAGGGGTCTTCCTACGGGTGAACTCGCTGAACCATGCGTCGGTCAAAGCGTAGGTCATCTGCCTCGCCCTGTCGCTACGGAAGTTCCAATAGATGAAGGAGTCGCCGTCGTCTATCGTGGCCACCGGTGAGTCGTCCTGCTCCGTCAACACTATGGGCTCAACGTAGTAGTCGGTGAGCTTGGGGTCCTCGGCGTAGACGTGCTCCAGCGCCTCGAAGGGGTCGCGCTCCTTCCTGCCCTCACCGAGTGTAAGCAGATCGTATGCCTTCTGGGTTCTGCCCCAGTTGGTGTCCCGGTCCATGGCGTAGTACCTGCCAACCATGGACGCGAGCCGCCCTACGCCCTTCTCCTCGATGACTCTGAGCGTCTCCTCTAGGAACCCGGCGGCGCTCCTCTCCGGCACGTCCCTGCCGTCGAGGAAGCAGTGGATGTAGACCCTGCCAAATCCCTCGCGTCTCGCCAGCTCAAGCAAGGCGTGGAGATGACTGGTAGTCCCGTGTATCCCCTGGTCGCTGAATAGGCCGGCGAGGTGCAGCTTACCGCCGGTCTCCCGGCAGCGCCGTATGGCGTCGAGGAAAGGCTGCTTCTCGTAGAAGCTTCCGTCTCTGATGCTCCGGTTTATGTCCTCAAAGGGCTGCCAAACGACCCTCCCTGCGCCCATGGTGAGGTGTCCTGGCTCGCTGCCGCCCTGCGTGCCCTCGGGTAGGCCTACGGCGTTTCCTGTGCACTTGAGCGTGGTCCAGGGGTATTTCTCCATGTAGCTGTCGTTGTTAGGAGTCTTCGCGATGTGGACCGCGTTCCCTGCGGTCTCCTCGGTGTATCCCCACCCGTCTCGTACGACGAGGATTACCCTGCGCTTAACCATTTGTGCTGAATGGTTCCGGGTGCCGTATAAGAGGCTACCCTTCATCGCCTCAGGTAGCTCCACACGATCGATAGTAATGAGAGGAGTATGAGGAGCGGGCTGGTTGCGAAGTAGAAGCCGTCCCTCCGGTACACCCATAGGATGAACCAGGGCAGCCTCTCGACGCTCGGTGCAATCCTCACTATGTACGGCAGAACCACGAATAGGAGGCCGAGGACGATGAGGGCCCAACCCAGCACGCTGAACTCTCTGTAAGGCTCCATGCCTGACACATATTGAACACTGTACAGTAAATCTTTAATGCACGAGACGATGCTCCACACAGGATTCGTATGAGGCGTCCTCTTAGGATCATCATGCTTGGCCCACCGGGAAGCGGTAAAGGAACCCGGGCGCACATCATCTCCGAGCTCTACGGCATCCCTGTAATCACCACCGGCGACATGCTGAGGGAGGCCGTGGCCAAAGGAACAGAGTACGGCAAGACCGCGGGCGGCTACATGTCCCGCGGCGAGCTGGTCCCAGACGAGATAGTGAACGGAGTCGTGGGCGAGCGGCTCGGCAGGTCGGACCTTGAGAACGGATTCATACTCGACGGCTTCCCGCGGAGCACCCCGCAGGCCGAGTTCTTGGACGACTTCCTCGAGGAGCACGGCTTGAAGCTGGACTACGTGATCCACGTGACTCTGGAAGACGAGGCCATCGTCAAGAGGCTGAGCAACAGGCGCAGCTGCCCCAACTGTGGAGAGGTCTACCACCTCGTATCCAAGCCTCCGAAGAAGGAGGGGGTATGCGACAGATGCGGCTCCGAGCTCATACTACGTGGCGACGACAGGCCTGAAGTGATCAGGAACAGGCTGGCGGTGTACAGGGAGAAGACCCAGCCCCTGCTGGACAGGTACATGAAGAAGGGGCTGATCAAGGAGGTTCCAGGGGATTACTCTATGGATCGGCTCTCGGAGCAGCTGAAGAGGATGCTCGGCTAGGTCTTATAGCCGAACTTCCTGAGAAGCCCCTTCCTCCACTCTATGCCTTTCTCGTCCTCGACTCCCTTGCTCTTGCTCCCGTCGACGACGCCCATGATGCCTCTGCCTTGCTCAGTCTCGGCGACGACGACTTGGAGCAGGTTCGCCGTGGCCGCGAATATCCTGCAGACCTCGGGCACCATCTTGATCTGTGTGAGCACGTTGATGGGGTAGGCGTCCCTCATGACCACGTTGAAGCTGTGGCCACAGCTCAGCGCCTCCGCGTTCTCTATTGCCATCCTCCGGAGCTCCTCGTCGTTGCCGTCGTGCCTGACGAGGCACTCGCCGCTGGACTCGCAGAAGGCCAGCCCGAACTTGATGGACGACGAGGAGGAGACGAGGGCCTCGTATACGTCCTCCACGGTCTTGATGAAGTGACTCTGCCCCAGGATGACGTTGCATCCCTCGGGGACCTTCAATTCCACTATCTTTAGATCCATCTAGACAACCGTGAAGAATCTCCGGGCCCGGGTTTTTAACGGCTTCGTGAACGGCTGAAGACGTAACAACGGTTTGCATAGGCCCAAACATGCGTGGGGAGAGTGACCCATATGATACAGACGATTCGGACAGGCAGCGACGCATAAACCTCTTTAATCCGTCTTTTCACGCATAGTTTCCGCGGTAATGTTTTAGATTAGCGTGACAGAGGAATGGGTGATGGGCGGACGCGACAGTGAGGCGGACGACGATGCCCGCATAAGTGGTTGGCATCAAAGCCTAGGATGGGGAAACGGCACCGAGAGCGTCGCGCCATATGTCCCGACTCCGCTGAACGTCGTGCGCCAGATGCTGATAATAGCAGAGGTCGGCCCACACGATGTCCTGTATGATCTGGGCTGCGGCGACGGCAGGATACTGTTCACGGCCGTCGAGGAGTTCGAAATCTCCCGCGCCGTGGGCTTCGAACTCAACCCCCGGATGGCAGAGGCGACTAGAATCAAGATAGAGGATAAGGGCCTCGATGGCAGGGTCAAGGTCGTTGAGGGCAACTTCTTCGAGGAGGATCTGTCAGAGGCTTCGGTGATAACTCTATACCTGACGACGTCGGGTAACGCGAAGCTTAGACCCAAGTTCCATGACGAACTCCGGAAGGGTACCCGCATCGTGAGCCACGACTTCCCGATAGTGGACTGGATCACCGCGAAGCATGATCAGGGGTACTACACCCTAGGCAGCCACAAGATATACTTCTACCGGATACCGCAGGCATACAACTCTAAGCCGCCTGAGAAAAAGGAACGGGGAGAGGACAGGTGGGACCGGTTAAAACGCCTCTTCGATAGGGGTTAGTAGACCCCCAAGGCGAGCGCGATTATTGCCATCCTCACCCAGATACCGTGGTGCACCTGCTTGAAGTAGAGGGCACCTGGGTGGCTGTCCACCTCCGTGGCGATCTCGTTGACCCTCGGCAGCGGGTGCATGAGCACCATCCCCTTCTTGGCCTTGGCCATCATCTTGTTGTCGATGATGTAGGCGTCGGCGAACCTCTTGTACTCTTCCTCGCTTGGGAACCTCTCCTTCTGGATACGGGTCGCGTACAGCACATCCAGGTCACCGATGACCTTGGTCAGGTCCTCCGTTGCCTCCCACTCCACCTTGCCCTCAGTGTACTTGATGACGTCTTCGCGCATGGCCAGCTTCTTGGGGCTGATGAGCTTGAGCTTGACGTCGTAGTTGCTAAGCCCGATCATGAGGCTGTGGACGGTCCTGCCGTAGAGGAGGTCGCCGCAGAGCCCGACCGTTAGCCCGTCCAAGGAGCCCTTGGCGTGCTTGATGCAGTGCATGTCCAGCACGGCTTGCGTGGGGTGCTCCCACGATCCCGACCCGCCATTGAGGATGGGGATGCTCGCGACGGCCGCGGCTTTCCTGCTGCTCCACTCGTCGGGGTGCCTCATGGCGATTATGTCCACGTAGTTCTCCACCGTCTTGATGGTGTCCTCCATGGTCTCGCCCTTCTTGGCGCTGCTGACGCCGGGGTCGGCGAACCCTGTGACGCCGCCTCCGAGCCTGAGCATGGCGGACTCGAAGCTGAGCCTGGTCCTCGTGCTGGGCTCGAAGAAGAGGGCGCCCATGACCCTGCCTTTGGCCATGTCTGTGCCTTCGGCTTCTAGGGGCATCATTTCGTCCGCGACGCCATGGATGAAGTCGATCTCATCGCGGTTGTAGTCCCTCATGGATA
The DNA here is from genome assembly GCA_020697635.1 of Candidatus Bathyarchaeota archaeon. GTDB lineage: Archaea > Thermoproteota > Bathyarchaeia > TCS64 > TCS64 > RBG-16-57-9. The sequence continues at coordinate 8,927 of JAEHCT010000015.1, read as the reverse complement.
TGAAGCTCTTGCCTTTGAAACGTGAAGGGCCTACCATATATTACACAGTAGGAGTGAATGCTCGCTGATCTTATAATAATAACGCGTCCAGCTTTGTGTGAGCCACTGAAAATGGAGCCCTGATGTATAATCATAAAATATGAGATATCCGACTCGAATCTAGGGGCGGACGCTTTGGCCGTGGAGAAGATACCCGACCTGAGTAGCTGGAGGAAGATAGGTGAGATGACGTCGAGCCTCGGCACCGTCTACGACATATATGAGAACCCGGACCAACGGAAGGTGGCCCAGGTGGACAAGAACCTAGTCATCTATCTCATCATGGAGGACGGCAAGCTCTCCTACATGAACCCCAGAACCATAGACGCCCTCCAGCGGATGAAAGAAGTAGAAGAGTTCCTCAGCGAGAAAGTAAGGCGTCCAAAACTCTAGGACTCAGGGTAGATCCCCATACGTTTCAGCAGCTCCACCAGCGTGGGGGTCAACTCGTACTTGGTGAAGTCCTCCGGCGCAGCCCATGCCGCGTCCAAGGCGTCATCCATGGGCCTCATCTCTCCGCTCAACGGCCTCGCTTGGAAGTCGATTATGATGAAGTGGTACCTTACTTTACCGTCGTCGTCCCTGACTATCTTGTCCACGACGTCAACCCTGTTCATGACCTCGACGCTGAGCCCCGTCTCCTCCAAGGCCTCTCGGACGGCGGCGTCCGCGGTCTTCTCACCCACCTCGACGAGGCCCCCGGGTATGGACCACAGGCCGGCGTCTGGCTCAGCCGCCCTCTTGACGAGAAGGTAACGCCCATCCTCCTCTATGAGGACGCCCACTCCGACGATGGGTCTGCTGGGGTACAGCCTATGGGACATGGCGACCGTCTCATGATTGAGCCGCGGAGGATATATGTTAGTCGTCCAATGGAAGCGTCTCTCGCCCCGCCATCTCCATGTGGATGAAGCGGCTCATGGGTGTGCTGAGGCTCGAAGCGGGGTACAGCTCAGGCAGCACCTTGACCCATATGGGAAACCTGCACTTGAGGGCTGTGCCCTTGACGATGGCCTCCCCGGGGGGCAGGTCTCCTATGAGCTCAGCGAACTTGTTCCCCATGATCTCGGCTATCCTGGCCTTGTCCACGTCCTCGAGGCCGTGGCATATCACGTTGTTGGCGCACTGGGTTACCACGGTCTTATCCACGGTGCTCAGCCTCTGGGTGACAGCCCACAGCCCGACGCCGTTGCGGCCGCCGTTGGTGGCTATCTCCTTGACGACGCCCAGCAGCTTGCCCCTGCTGTCCTTCTCCCCTATCTCGAAGACGCCTCGCTGGGGTGCGTAGTACATGGCCTCCTCGAGCACGACGATGCAGCCGAACCTCCTGTTCTCGAGAGCTTCGCCGAATATCCTTCTGAGAACCTGGGCGACGACAAGGTGCTTCTGGCTCCACGTGTCCCTGCCCTGGCTGAGGTCCATGAGGACGACGTGGCGGTCCTTCAGCAGGTCCACCGGGTCCAGGGGTTCCATGTCGCCGTCCGGTATCAGCTTGCTGCCCGAGACGGCGTTCACCACCTGCTGCCTGTAGCTCTCGAAATCCTCGTCCTTCTTGTTGAACCCCAGCTTGTTCGGTTTCACCCATCCGATGGCCTGTTTGAGGTTGACCTTGGTGACGGCTGCTGCCTGTGCGTAGAGTATCTTAAGCGCATGCACCAGTATCTTGGAGTTCCACCAAGTCTTCTGCCACCCGAACTCGCCTATGTAGTCCTCCCACGGCACGTCGCCTGGCTGGAAGAACCTCCTCCAAGGCACCTTGAGCACCTTGTCGGCCCCCAGCTGCTCGGCTAGGCTGCTGTACTCACCGTCCTTGTCGACTATGAAGAACCGGACGGGGGGCTCCGCCGAGGCCGCCCTCGCCACCATGGTGACTGCGGTGGTTGTCTTGCCTGTGCCCACGGCGCCGCAGATGAGGCAGCTCTGGCGGATGAGGCTGTAGAGGCCCAGCTCCACGTCGAGGTCTGTGCTGGGGTCCGATCCTAGGAGGAGCTTCCAGTCGCCGTTGGGCTTCGTGAACTGTGCGATTAGCTCCCTCTCGGCGACGTAGACGGGCGTGTTGGGTGACAGGGGGTACCTTAGAGGCCTCAGGCTGTCGCCGTCGTCCATCCAGCCCCACTGGTACGCCTGGGCGTGGAGGGTGCTGTCCTCGAAGTCTGTGATGACTCGGCCGTCCCTCAACAGGGCCTCCTCGTACTCCCTGACGCGTTTGTGGGGGTAGACGCGGGTCACCTGGTAGACCACGGGGCAGCCGTTCTTGGGGTGCGCGATGTAGACGAGGTCCCCCTTGGCGAGCTCGTAGCCGCGGAGCAGAAGTATGGTTATCTCGTTGATGCCGTACTCCCCGGTGGGGCTGTATGTGTGGCCGACCCTCAGGCTCCCATCCATTCCCCCTCACCCCAGTACGGCGCGAGCTGCGAGACATCCCCAACCTCCCTCCCGACCCTGGTGACTATCTCGCTGTAGACGTCGCTGATGAACCTCCTCGTCACCTTGACCTCCTCGTCGGCCTTCACTATGGCGAGGGGGACGCCGTTGTACAGGCTCGTGGAGTAGCAGTAGTCGGCCACGTCGTCGATCTCGCTGAGGCAGAAAGTCGGGAGGTCTATACGTATCGGCGGGATGCTCCACTCCCCCGTCAGGCGGGCGTAGAACGAGTAGATGGGCTCCTCCACGGCGTCCATGAACCCCGACCCCCCGGACGCCATCCTCATCGCCGTCCTCGCCGAGAATATGTCCGTCCTCTGACCGGGCTCGAGGGCCTGCAGCAGGAGGAAGCTGTCGGGGAGGTCCGTCTCGTCGTGAAGCCCAAGGTAGTGGATCAGGTACCTGGCGCTCGGACGCTTCACGACGCCCGCGGCTACGACCCCCAGCCGCCTACATCTCTTTAGTAGCCCGTTCACCGCGTCGATGAGCCTCCTCCTGTCCTCCTCGCGGCCGGCGTTCCTCCACACGTTATTGAAGACAAGCGGCCCGTCGATGAGCAGCAGCTCGGTCCCACAATGTTCCTCCAGAAACCTGATGGCGGTCTCGTATAGCTTGGCCTCGCGGCGCAGGTTCACCGTGCTCGGGAACCTGTCCCTGGCTAGACTGTAAGGCTGGGAGAGGGACTCGGGCTGCAGGAAGAACCTGCGTCCGTCGTGGAGCGAGTATGCCATGGCCCCAAAGACGGCGTACTGCCTTGAGGCGAGGGGAATTATCTGGCTCCCCGCGTCCACACCCGTCACCCTCCTGTATGCCTCCCTCTTCCTGAGGGAGTAGAACGTGTTCTCGGCGCGTATCTTGTCTACCAGCTCCTTGACGTGGGGACCCTCTTCCAGGATGTCGCCGGTTATCTCCGTGAGCAGCAGGTTCCTCAGGGAGAGGCTCAGGTTTGGTTTCGGCGCCCGCGTCTCCATGGCGGCATTTAACTGGTTTTTTCCCTTGTACGCGAGCATCTTCATCACACGTTCCTTGAAAACCGTCTGTGTACAACACTTTTTTTCCTCGATATATTAAGCTTGTGATCACCGTGAGCGTAATTTCCGATAAATGCCGTTTTATTTATATATGGAGAAATTTATACGCTCGCGTATTGATTGAAATGAATGCGAATCCGACCAAGCCCCAAAAGTAAAGTTAATAAGAACACTGAACAAAGATGTCAAACAGTAAAATGTCTTCGAAACAAAGCCTAAAAGACACGGTTTTCAAGGAGTTCCTGAGGAACCCGACGCTTGGGCCGAGCGAAATGGCTGAGAGGCTGGACGCCAACTATAACTCAGTTAAGGCTGCTTTCGCCAAGCTCGCTGAGGAGGGATTCCTCGATCGCCCGAGCCGTGGAACCTACGCGCCGAGCATATCTGGAATTCTCCTCGATCTCATCGAAAGAGTGGAGGCTCTTGAGGAGGCGGCTAACAGGTGACCGATCTGCTTGATCGGGTTCTGAAAGACGTCTCCCCTTCGACGGTGCAGTTCAAGGTCCTGACTTACCTAGCCTTCAAGGGGCCATCCAGCCCTGTGGACATCTCAGAGGAGACGGGGATATCTCCCGGAAGCGTCAGGCCTGCCCTGCGGACGCTTCTGGATAAGGGGTACGTCAAGCAGCTCGATGACGGGAGCTACAGATCATTGGTTCCTTTCACGGACATAGTCTCACATTTATACTCAGTCAGCGAGTAGAATTCGGAGATCCGGCGAATGGGTTCCGAGGAGCTTGAGGGACTTAGGAGGGCGGACAGCCAAAGAGAGGTCTTTCTCTGTCTCGTCGAGAACGATGAACCAATGTCCTCGCGGGAGATAGCCGAGAAGCTGGGGCTCACCGTCAACGCCGTGAACATAGCGCTATTCAACCTCAACAACAAGGAGCTCGTCGAGAGGGTGAGCCGGGGAGTGTACAAGTACAAGCTGGGGCCCATACTCAAGGAGCTCCTGGTACAATTCTTCGAGGTGTAGATATGGAGGCGGCACTTAAGGAGCTCGACCCCGAGACCTCGGCCTTCAAGATACTGGTACACCTCACCTTCAAGGACAGGCCCATGAAGCCCATCGACATAGCGAGGGCGCTGGGGGCGAACAGCAGCAGCGTCAGGGCGAGGCTCGCGGAGCTCAAACAGAAAGAGCTGGTGGAGAACACGGTCGAGGGCTACGTGGCCCTCACCACATCATATGATGTGCTTATGAAGCTGTTCAAGGCTTGAACACTGGTTTTAAGGGAATAAACGGCTTTTCCGTCCACTTTCACCGGTCTCTCCGGTCTTTTCGTGTGGTGAAGACATAAAAAGTGGTTAATGCAAGTTTCAACCAATTCCCTTAAAGTGTGGCAAGGAAAAAATAGGTGTGAACGAGACATGTCCGAGGAACAACTGGGGCAGTTGAAGGAGCTCACCGACAGCCTGTTAAACCTGCAGCGGGCCCCGAGCCAGTTGATGATATTCTATCACCTTCTCGAGACCGGTAAGACGATGACCGTCAAGGAGCTCTCCGGTGAACTGGATCTGACCCCCAAGGCTACGGAGAGGGCGGTGGCGAAGCTGCTGGAAAAAGGGCTAATACAGCGTAACAAGTTCAGGGAGCGCACCTACATGTGCGACAGCAGGAAGATTCTGCTCTCCCTCCTCGCGGTGACTGCGGAGCTTTACCGGGACTACGAGAAGAGAACCAAGTAGCTATTCAAGGCTGCTGAGCCGCGCCAATACGTCGTCCTCGATCCACTTCACGCCTCTAGATGTGAGCTTGTAGTTGCTTCCCTTTTTTTCGGGCTTGAAGACGTGGCCACGGTTCCTCATCTCGTGGAGCCTCGCGGCGACTGTCACCTTCTTACCGCTGGACACGAGCCGCTCCCTGATCTGTTTACTTGTGGCCTCGTAATTCTTCATCGCGTAGAGGATGAGTCCTATGGCCTCGTAGTGGGACAGCTCCTCGTGGGAGACGATGGTCGGACCTTCACGGTCGACCCTTATGATGCCCTTCAGGTTGTCTTCGGTCTCGAAGGCGGTGGCCTCGGAGGCTCTCTCGTAGATCTGAGAGATGAGTTCATGTGTGAGCCAGCCGAGGCCCTCCAGCACCTCCTCCGGGGACTCGCCGCTCACCTCCACGGCCCCGTAGCTGGTCTTGATGGTCACCCTGAGCCGCGGCGTCACTCTCCCTCCTGTCTGTTAAGAACGTACTGGTAACCCCGCTTCTTGTCCTTCCACCTGCGGAGGGTTCCCTTCTTCACCATCCACACGAGGACGCCGCTGAGGGTTGTCTTGGGAAAGAATATGGCGTTGGCCTCCATCGCCTCCCTGAGCTCGCCGAGGGCCCTCGGCGTCTTGCCCCACTCGGTCGCGAGCAGGCTCTCCACAGCCTCGCTGCACTGGCTCGTCCGGTTTATGGTGGGAAACTCCTTGACCTGACTCTCCTCTATACCCTTTTTCTGGGGGCGCTTCACCGTAGCCAGATCGGCGTTGAAGGCCTTGGAGACCTTGTCGATGATGAGGTCCAGATCGTCTAGGGTCTTGAGGACCTCCTCCCTCTCCCCGCCTAGCTCCACCTCCATGTCGCCGATGCGTACCTTTAGACGGAAGGAGGGCTCTGGCATAAAACCACGTGCATCCTGACACCATAATAACCTATAAGACCGTTTATAATACTTATGAGGGGGGTGTCAGCCCTTCTTGCCCTCAACGGCGGACCGTAGAAGCCTCTGGACGTCCTGGGGCTTGGCCCTCCCACGCACCTGACCCATGATGACGCCCATCAGAGGGCCCATGGCTCTCATGCCGCGCTCGGCCACCAGATCAGACTTCTCCCCTACGACGCTGTTAATCAACACAGTGAGCTCCTCGATGGTCATCATGTCGAAGCCCAGCACGGACAAGGCGGCCCTCGCCTTCTTGCCCCGGTTCTCCGCGAGCCAGGTCAGCACGTCGGGCAGAGACTCCTTCGTCGCGGCGCCCTCCTTCACCAGCGTGAACGCGTCCCGTAGAGCCTCGTCGGTGAGCCCCTCGACGGACACACCGTCACGCCGGAGCCTCGTGAGATCCTCCGTCAGGGTCACCGCCAGCAGCGTCGTCGAGTGCCCCTCCCGGGCAAGCTCCTCGAACAGCCCCATGTAATCGGAGTCTACTACCTGGGTCGCCAGCTTCTCGTTGAGGGAGTAATCCTTCATGAACCGTCTGAGCTTGACCTCAGGCATCTCGGGGAGCACCGCCCTCAGTTCCTCCAGCTTCTCGGGGGTCACCTTCACGGGCTTGATGTCGGTCTCTGGGTACATGCGGGCGGCCCCGGGTCTAGGCCTCGTGTACCTCGTCGTCCCGTCGGGGTTTGCGGAACGCGTCTCCGCGGGCACACCGAGTAGCGCCTGCTCGGCGCGGTCCACCACTGCCCCCAGGGCGGCGACGCATTTTCTCTCCTCGTCGGCGACGATGACCACGGCGTCGGCCTCCCCGGCCCCCATCCTCTCCCTGAGGGCGTCCACCTCCTCAGCCGTGATGCTATAGCCTGGCAGCTCGTCCGTGTGGAATATGCCCTTGACTCCGCCCCCGAACTTGGCGTGGTCGCTCATCTCTGTGCCCAGCCTTCTGCCTGGGCAGAGCTCCCGCCCGGTGAGGCCGCTGAACCCGGGGAGCTTGACGGCCATGACCCTGCCGCCTCTCTTCAGGGCGGCGCCGAGTATCTTGGACCCGGTTTCCTTGAAGACCTCCGACACGTCGGATGCTTCTTGCCTGAGGGCATCCGACGTGCCGCCTCTCTTCTTCAGCCCTTCTGCTATCTCGAGGAGCGTAGCCTGCCGCTGTGCCTCGTACTCGGCTATGGTTGGCAGCAGGTTCAGGTCTTGGACTCCCTTGATCTCGATGATGGCGCCCCCGCGTATGCTCACGTTGACGTCCTGCCTGATGGTTCCGAGCCCCCTGCGCACCATACCGGTTGCCCTGAGGATTGCCCCTATCCGGGCCGCTACCTTGTACGCCTCCTCGGGTGTATGCATCTCGGGGGCCGTCGTTATCTCTATGAGGGGGATGCCCAGCCGGTCCAGGCGGTACGTTATTGTGTCCCCCGCCTCGGCTATCTTCCTGGCCGCGTCCTCCTCCAACGCTACCTGCTCCAGGTGGTAGGTCTTTCCGTCGACTTTTATGGCCCCTCCAAGGCTGACGACGCTGGTCCGCTGGAACCCACCGGTGTTGCTGCCGTCCACAACTGTCTTCCTCATCACCTGGACCTCGTCCACGGGCACGCCGTCGGTCATGAGGGAAAACGTGAGGGATATGTCTATGGCATCCGGGTCAAGCTGGCCCGGCGGCTCCTCGTCCATCTCGACGAGGCAGTTGGTGTCGTGGTCCCCCTGGTATATGATGGTCTTGCCTTTGAGGAACTCGAAGAGGGCTGCCGGGTCAACCTCGCCCAGCTCGCTCTGGCTGGGCCTGAGCTTACGCGTGAAGGTGTAGCCGGGCTCCCTGTCGCTGAGCCGCGGCGGGCACGAGCAGAACAGCTTGTGCTTCGTGGCGAGCTCTTGGTGGATCTCGATACCGACGGTGAGCCCCAGCTTCTCGTAGTCCCTCAGCGTGACCCCTCCAGGTAGGGTGTCCGTGGGTTGAACTCGCCCACGAGGTCGGTGAGGAGCAGCCTCTTCGCCTCCTCCGTGTCGTCGGTCTGGCCGAGGCACCACTTGAGCTTCACGTACGCCGTCTCGGGGTGCATGTCCTCCAGCGGCACGGCGCCCCTGTCCACCAGCTCGCGGCCGTGGCTGTAGACGTTGAGGTTGACTCGCCCCCAGATGCACTGGCTCGTTATGCCTACGACGACGTCCTCCTTCCTAGCCCGGTCGATGGCTGGCCATAGGTCCTTACATACCTGACCGAGTCCCGTCGCCTCGATGACGATGCCCCTGACGCCGTCGTCGATGAGCCAATCGAGGATCGTAGGGTTGAAGTCGGGGTGGAACTTGACGAGGCTCACCTTGTCGCTGAACCTGTTCAGCAGCCTGGCCTCGCCTGGCTGCCGGGGCCGGTACCTGTCGTTGATCATCTCCACCCGGCCGTCTATGTAGCGTGCGATGGGCCAGTCGTTAACAGGCTGGAAAGCGTACCTGCTGCTGGTGTGGCACTTCCTGACCTTGGTGCCCCTGAGGTACGCGATGCTGGTGTCAGATGTGGTCTCGTGGAGCCCTACGACCACCTCGGCGAAGGGGGCGTGAGCCGCCGTGTAGACGCCGCCCATGAGGTTGGTGGCGTTGTCGCTGCTGGGCCTGTCGCTGCTGCGTTGGCTACCGACGAATATCACGGGGACCGGCAGGTCCTGCAACGCGAAGCTGAGGGCCGCGGCGCTGTAGCCCATGGTGTCGGTGCCGTGGGTGATTATGACGCCGTCGGCGCCCGCATCGATCTTGTCGTATGCTCGCTTGGCCATGCCCTCCCATTCCTTGTGGGTGA
>JAEHCT010000269.1 GCA_020697635.1 Candidatus Bathyarchaeota archaeon | reverse complement strand
CGGTGGAACAGGTACTCGTCGATGTAGTCCACGCACGCGTAGCCGCAGCTCGGGCACTCGAGGTTGAACGGGCACCTGTAGCAGTACGGGTAGAAGATGTGCTCCACGCCCGGGATGAGCGGCGCGAACCGCGCCCGCTGGTAGGGCTTGCTCGCCGTGAGGCTGACGGCTCCCAATGTCCTGCCGTGGAAGCTGCCTATGTAGGCGAGGTAGCCTTGGCGGCCCGTGTGCCAGCGCGCCACCTTCATGGCCGCCTCGATGCTCTCCGCGCCGCTGTTGCCGTAGAAGAACTTCTTCTTGTGGTCGCCGGGCACGAGGTCGTGCAGCTTCTCGCCTAGGTCGACGTAGCCGTCGTAGAAGAAGTCGGTGTAGCTGTAGTGGATGAACTTTTCCGCCTGGTCCTTTATGGCCTTCACCACCTTGGGGTGGCTGTGGCCGACGCTGCACACCGCCAGCCCGGCGTTCATGTCGATGAACTCGTTTCCGTCCACGTCGACGACTATGCTTCCCTCGCCACGCTCAATGACAAGAGGGTAAGCTCTTCCGAAGCTCGGGGATATAACCGCCGCGTCCCGCTCGACGATCTTCTTCGCCTTCGGGCCCGGCGGAGTTACTTTAATCTTTGGATAAGACAATCTGGCTCCCTTCGGTTGAAAGGTGTACTATCAGCCTTAAAAAACTGACTTTTCGGCCGCCACCGTGATCTCTATTATTGAGATCTTGGCTTCTCTGCCGTCGTCCCGCGTCAGGGTATCGGTCCCCACACTTACTTCCTTGATGACCGCGTCCTTGAGGAAGACCCTGCGGAGGAGCTGCACCATGTCGACGGCCTTGTTGATGTGCTTGCCCCGGGCCCGTATCAGCACGGTCTCGGCGCCTTCGTTGAACAAGGTGAGGCACGCCACCACGTAGTTCATGATGGGCTTAACCCCCATGATTACGAGGTTACGTCTCCTAGGCTCGGGCATAGATCCACCCCCATAACTCACGAGAACCTGTGGACGATGAGGCCATAGAGCTGCGCGGGCTGTCACAAGAGAAGCGTCTAGAGAGGCACGAATACACGGGCTAGAATCACTGCCACTATCAGTAATGCCGCCGCCCCTACGACGAACTCTGGGGGTATCTTTACCCCGTTGGTCTCGTCCTGGAAGAACCTCATTAGGCCCGCGCTGCTCTGAGGCATCCCAGTTGAGCTCTGACGCTTTTTCTTGCTCATCCCTTGTTCGCCTCCTCATACTCGTGAGTGCAATAATAACCTTTCCGAGCCTCAACGCTTCTCCTTTGGGCGCATGAAGTCGGTGAGGTTGAACTGGGTTTGCTCATCCTCCGGCGCCTCCTCGCCGAATATGGAGTCTATCTCCTCACGCACGAGCCTTATCCTGTCGCCGTAGTACTCCCCCAGGTTATACGTCTCGATGAGGCTCTCCGCGGACTCGATGTACTTCTCTATGCCGCCTTTGTAGACCGTCATTAGTATGGGGCCGCCGCACCGGTCGCAGCTCCCCTTGAGCGGCGGCCGCCTGAACTTCTTGTTGCACTTGCTGCACCTGAACCGCTGCTTGGTGAAGGCGCGGAGGTTGCCGACGATGTCCTTCATGAAGTGGCTGTTCAGTATCTTCAGCGCCACGGTCTGGCCGTCCACTGCCCGCAGCTTCTCAGTGAGGTCCAGCTGACTCTCGAGCTTGTCCAGCATGGTGTGGAGCCTGTTGTACGCCCCGACGTGGCTGCCTTGGTTGATGTCGCTGCACTCCTTGGTGTACTTGAAGCCCATGTACTGGGCTGCGGTGCCGAGCCTGCCGCCGAGGGTGTCCACCAGGGCCGCGAACTGGGAGGGAGAGGCTCCATCCATGCACATCGTGTAGAACTCTGGCGGGTAGCGGCCGATGACGTCCACGTTGTGGCTCTCCTTGTCCACCTCGGAGGGGTTCAGGTTAGGTATGACGAAGAGGGGCGCGTCCATGAGGCCGCCGCTCTGCTCCGGCAGGTACTTCTTGCTGAAGTTGAGCAGCGGGTCCAGCGCCATCATGACCGCGTCCTCGTCTCCGTCACAGTTCCTGCGCTTGGCGGCGTGCCAGTAGGGGTGGGCGTAACAGTTTCGGACCTTGCTCCACCCGATGAGGCGGCCGACGATGGCGGCGCTGGTGTGGGGTGCAAGCCCCAGTATGATGTGGCCGATGAGCTGGTCCCTGTGGTCGACGCCGTAGTAGGGCTCAAGCTTGTAGAAGTCGCGGAGCTCGTCGTCGAGGACATTGGTGGCCTTGACGAGGTAGTCGCCGCACTCCTCTGGTAGCACCACGTCCTGGACCATGAGCTCCAGCATCTGGTCCGTCCGCGTCAGCGGCTCCCCATCTACGTCGATGGTG
>JAEHCT010000014.1 GCA_020697635.1 Candidatus Bathyarchaeota archaeon | reverse complement strand
TGATCATATAACCCGAGATGACGAGGAGGAGCACACCAGCCACGCTTATTATCTTATGTGACTCGCGGCCGACGAGTGCCCGGATCATGTGCCCACCATCAAGCTGCCACGCGGGTATGAGGTTGATGAAGGTCAATATGCAGCCCACCCAGGCGGCGAACGCGACGGGATGCATGATAAGGACGTACCCCTCCGGCGTCGGCTTGACCAAGTCTGCGATGTACTCCAGTATGATCGGCAAGGGGATCTGCTGGAACCTTACCTCGGCGAACTGTATCATGAGCTCAGTCACGGTGCTCTGAGGCACGACGAAGCTGAGCCGCATCCCTATTACCCCCATGACCACCGTCACTAGGAACCCCATCAGCGGTCCCCCCATCCCCAGATCGAACAAGGCGTCCCTGTTCACCGGAGGCTCACGTTGAGTGATCACGGCGCCGAGGGTCCCCCCCATCCCGGGCGGAGCGGGTATGAAGTAGGGCAGACTGGCCTCGACCCCTCGACGCATCGACACGTACTTGTGGCCGAGCTCATGCAAGCCGAATATGGTTATGATCGCGAACGTGAACAGCAGCGCGTTGATGAAGACAGGGGTACCCTTCATAAGCGCGTCGGTGAGCACGGGGTTGCTGCTCCTGATGTAACCATCGAGAAACACAGTGGCCACGGTGGCGACGAAGAGTATCAGGTTACGCCTGTAGTCCTCCACCCCGAACTCTTCCCTCTTCAGGATGGATACGTGGTAGCTGTCGACGATCCATCTAACCCTCGGAAGATAGCCGAGAGGCCTCAGCTCGTCCGAGAGCTCCTCGAAGGCAGGCTTCAACAGGCTCTGCCTGAACCCGGTGCCCCTGGTCTTCACTATGAACGTGGGCGTCGAGCGCTCCCAGTAGGCCTCCACGACATCGAAGCATCTTCCGACTGCCTCGACGTACCGGGGATCCATCTCCCTCTGAACTCCGGGTCCCTGGGCGTTCATCCAAATAGACTAGTACTGGAGTCCTAAAAACCATCCCTGATCCACCGAGACGATCTCTTTAAAAGCAATAGTGTTCACCTTCATGGGAATAAAATTTGAGCGATACGGGCTTCAGGGTAAGGGGGTTCAGGCCCGAGGAAGTTGAGCGCGTGATGCAGATTAACGCGGCGTGTCTACCCGAGAACTATAGCAGCTACTTCTACAGGGACCTACACCAGAGGTACCCTGAGACTTTTCTCGTCGCCGACGTCGAAGGCACGGTGCAGGGATACATCATGTGCCGTATAGAGAGAGGGTGGTCGAAGATAGGCAGGCTCACCCCCTCGCGTCTCTGCCACACCGTCTCTATCGCGGTGATGGAGAATTACCGGAGGAGAGGGATCGGCAGGGAGCTCATCGTACAGGCGATGCGCAAGGGCAGAGACGTCTACAGCACGTCTGAGGGGTACCTCGAGGTGAGGATCAGCAACGACGCAGCCATCGGCCTCTATGACGTGCTCGGGTTCAAGAAGGTGAAGAGGAACTACGGTTACTACATGGACGGCGAGGACGCATGGGTCATGGCCACCACCCTCGAAGATATTTAGGAATCGTTATTTACCGCCCCACCCCAGCTTGTAGCGACCATAGATGGACATGATCGACATAATGAGCATCGTCATCATCGTGTTCTCCCTCGGCGTCTTCTACTGGTTCGGACGATTCACGTACAAGTTGATCAAGCAGCACTACGACATCTACCCGCTGCTCTACGGCCTCGAGGAGGCCGAGAAAAAGAAGAAAAGCTGAACCGTAGTTACATGGTTCGGTTTCTAGTTGATGCGTTACATATTTAGGCGTCCATACCTTTACGGTAGCGACCGTCATGAGGGGCAGTTCACTAATCCCGTGGACAGAGGTGCATAGCTGGGCGTGCAGGGCCTGCGGCAACTGCTGCCTAGGGTACCGTGTGCCCCTCAAGATGGACGAGATGGTCAAGGTCAACGCCGTCTACGGCCCAAGCGTGCTGGAGTACGGGATGGGCAAGGCTTACCTCAAGAACCAGAGCAACGGCCGCTGCGTCTTCCAGAAGCCCCTCATGGATCGCTGGATATGCACGCTGCAGGGCACGAAGCCCACTGCCTGCAGACTCTTCCCATTCAGGATACATAACAAGCCGGTGTACAAGCGAGGCGATAACGCCTCCATAAACTTCAACGGGAAAAAATATTACCTGTACATGGACCCGGATTGTCGGGGGATCATCTCAGGGCAGCCCAGCGACCGATTCAGGAACCACGTCGTCCCAGAGATCATCGGCATAGGCATTGGGTTCCCGGTTAAACAGAAGTACACCACGTCGAAGAGCATCCACTGGCGACCCATCTGAGAAAACTCTAATACGGTAAGGAATAATTCTCAACGATTCGATATGAGCGAGCCAGTAAAGGTGGCTGGGCTGACGGTGAGGCCCGGCGAGAAAGCTCGAAGCGTGTTAACCATCCCCAACTTCTGGGCGGACGGGCAGTCACTGGAGATACCTTTCATGGTGCTTCATGGGAAAAAGCTTGGGAAGACTCTCTACGTCCAGGTGGCGCAGCACGGCTCGGAAATAATGGGCCTGGACGCGTTGAGGCGGCTCATAAACGAGCTGGACCCCGGTAAGATGAGCGGCACACTGATCTACTGTCTCCCCAACCCGCTGGCTTTCAGGGAGAAGTCGAGGGCGACCATGTTCGACCCCAAGCCGGGTGGGATGAACCGGATATGGCCTGGAGACCCAGAAGGAAGCCTCACCGAGCGAATGGCGCACAAGATATGGACCGAGCTCGTTAGCCACGCAGACGAGGTGGTGGACCTGCACACAGCGAGCAGGTACTGCCCGGTGTGGGTATTCTACGAGGCCGACGGGGTCTCCGAGAAGGCACCCAGCGAGACCGCTCGGCGCTCCGAGGAGATGGCTAGGCTCTTCGGGGCACCCGTACTATACGTAGAGACCGAGGCATACGGCGGGCGGAGGACCCTGAGGGCGTCCTGCGTGGACAACGGGGTCCCGGCGATAGTCCCTGAGCTCGGCGGCCACGCCCACTTCGACGAGGAGGCAGTAAATATAGCTTACCGCGGCGTGAAGAACATCATGAAGGACTTGGGGATTATCAACGGAGACGCCGAACTACCAAAGAGGCAGGTCAAGCTCAAGTGGAGAGCCGACCCAAAAGTATACGTCTCCCACTGCGACAAAGGAGGCGTCTTCATACCCACCGTGAGCCTCGGGGACACCGTTAAGGAAGGCGACGAGGTCGGCTTCATCTACAGCCCCCGGTCTTTCGAGACCCTAGAGAAGGTAAAGTCGCCTCAGACGGGCTACGTTTTCACGATACGGGAAAACCCCGTGGTCCACCCGGGGGAGCGTCTCGTGAGCGTCCCAGAGATCATCGAGTGGCTGGAGAACTAGCTCTCCAGCATCAACCCCATAACATAGTCGTCATATTACCTATCCAGAATGTAGTTCCAGCTGACATGGAGGACATGAGAGTAACTTGGATTTAGGTTTACTAGACAGGTTTCTCCTGCTCAGGCTCCGGCGCCATGCCGTGTCTAATGATGCGCGGGCCGACTAGAGATCCAAAGAGGGAGGATGCGATGACGATGGGGACGGCCAGGTCCACGTATATCCCTGAACTCATGAAGGAGCCGCCAGATGTGTCCACCATCAACGGCAGCTGTGATATTACCAGGGCGGTGAGTCCGTTGCTGAACACGAGCCTGGAGGTGGCTGCCTCGTCGTCTGTCAGCTCGATGAATCCACCCACAACGTTGACGGACAGGATTCTTATCAAGCCGATTGTGGCTGACAACGCGAGTCCTATGAGTAGGTACTCCGCTGATAGCTGCACCTCGAGGCCCACGAATATGAAGAGGAACGACTTTACGAGGAAGGTGATCTCCTCGTGGAAGGAGCGGAGCCTCCTCCGTTCCACCCTGACGTTCTCCCTGAGTTTGAACCTCCTGGCAAGCAACGGGTAGTTGGTCAACGTGACGCCGAAGGAGAGGGCGGCCATCGCCCCGGCCCCTGGGCCTCCCACGTTCTCGCTCAGGATATAGGAGATGAAGAGCACGGCGAGGGTCATTATGTAGTTGAATGGTCTGTTACGGATCAGGTTGAGGAGCTGGACCCATAAGACGCCGGTCCCGAAGCCTATGAGGACGGACACCGTGAAAACGTAGACGATGTCCTTGACTGCCTCGTTGAGGGGTATGCCGGGCGTCTGGATGAACCTGAGAAGCGTCATCGCGGTCACGATGCTGAGGCTATCCGTGACGATGGACTCCAGCACGAGGAGCTTCCTAGTCTCACCGATCTCCTTCCTTCTCCGCTGGATGCTCCCGATTATACCTAGGACCGTCGAGGCGCTCGTCCCCGCTATCATGGCTCCGAAGAACAGAGCCTCAGAAAGCGTGAACACATACGGCACGGAGTAGTGCAGCAGGTAGCCTACCCCTAGGGTGGTTAGAGTGAAGGTAGTCACCCCAAGGTAGCTTGACTTGATCATGGTTTCCTTGAAAGTCTTGAAGTCCACGTTCAGGCCGGCCTCGAACATCAGCAGGTTCAGGGCCATGACGACGAGGAGCGGCGTCGAGGGCCTAAAGGCCGCCGGGTTAAACAGATTCAGGGCCGGCCCGAACACATACCCGAAGACTATGAGCCAGACGGTGTCAGGCACTCCCGTGAACATGTAAATTATACCACTGACATATGCGAGGAACAGGGCCAGAGAGATGAGGATCACGACAACGTTGGCGTCCAACAGGGTTCACACATTAAACGGATATGGTTAACTGTCTGGTCGTTGGTTTAAACCCGGCCGATGAGTCTTTAAAGGTTCTGGGGAGGAACCATAATCCCCCTAACATTAATGACTAAATATAGATAAATATGCGTTTTTCGGCGGTTTACTCCGACCTATAGGCACACATCAGTATCCCCGTCAGCGTCACCATGCCGCCCAGCAGGACTATGAGGCTGGGCACCTCGTTCAGAAACAGAAGAGCCAGGATGGAGGCGCCCACAGGTTCGCCGAGGAGGCTCATTGAGACGAGGGGCGCCGAGATGTACCTCAGGGCCCAGTTATAGACTGTGTGGCCGAAGATCATGGGGACCAAGGCGATCGCGAAGAACAGGACGTACTCGTTCACAGCGTAGCCTGTAAGAGGTGTACCGCTAAGCAGAGACATCAGCACTAATACGAGGGAGGCTGTGGCGTACACAGGCGTGACGTATGAGATAAGGTCAAGGTTCCTCCTCACGACCCTCCCGCCGAGGATGTAGATGCCGAGCATCACGCCGCCTATCAAGGCCAGGAAGTCGCCGTAGAGGTTGAGCTCCCCGATGCCCGCGTCGCCCACCGCTATTATGGTGGTCCCGATGAAGGCGACGACTATGCCTGCAACCATTCTTCTAGTTACCCTCTCCTTGAGGAAGAAGTGGCTGACTATCGCCACGAATATGGGGTCGATGTGGACGAATATGGCGCTGCTGGCGACAGTCGTGAAGCTGAGGCTAGTTATCCATGAGGCGAAGTGGATCGACAGCACCACCCCTATACCCATTAAACTGGCTAAGCCCCTAAAGCCCATCCTCCGCGTTTTATCCAACCCGCCGAAGTACACGAAGAAAGGCAGTAGGAGGAGGGTCGAGAAAAGCATCCTGTAAGTGGCTATGGCCAGTGGAGGCCCGTTGCTCATCCTTATCAGTATCGAGGCCGTCGAGACCGCTATGATGCTTATGAGCAGCGCCAAGTTGGGCGGGAAACGGGGGCTGTCCTCCATGGTTCGGGTAATGGTTAACTTGTTATATAATATGTTGAGGATGAGTGTCTAGGATAGAAAATGCCGGGCCGGATAATCGTCGTCGAGTACGACCCCGAGTGGCCGCGTTTCTACGAGGAAGAGAAGGGGCTCATCCTGGACGCAGTCGGCGAGCACGTCAAATCCATAGAGCATTTTGGCAGCACGTCTGTGCCCGGCCTAGCCGCGAAGCCGATAATCGACATAATAGCTGGGTTGGACAGCCAGAAGACTGCAGATCGCTGTCTCCCAGCGCTCGCAGCGATAGGGTACGACGACGTGACCCCCGAGCCTACGGATGATGACTGGTATTATTGTCTCGGGAAGGGGCCCCACAGCCCGGGGGTTCACCTTCACCTCGTGAAGCATGGCAGCGGTTTCTGGATGAGACACATAATGTTCAGGGACTATCTCAGGGCTCACCAGGAGACAGCCAGGGAATACTATGCGCTGAAAAAACGTCTCGCTGAGAAGTACGCTGACATGCGGGAAGTCTACACCGAGTCTAAGACAGAGTTCGTTAACAGGGTTCTAGAGAAGGCAATGAAAGAAGTTGTTAGCCCACATGGGCTTTGAATAGAAGGTTCACGTCCATCTCCAGGGCTGCGACGGGCATCTCTAGGTCCCATCTCTCCAGCACCTCGGGCTTTACCTCTCCAGCCCAGCAGATAGGTTTTCCTTCAAGCACAGCGGTGAACCTCCTGCCCTCGATGAAGCAGTCCCATCCTCCCTCCACTACCTCTGCCTGCAGCTCTAGGTTCTCCAGTATGGTGTTCATCGTTGCCTTAATCTCGCTGAAGCTGGCGCTCGAGTGGCATAGAGCTATGGCTAGTCTGCGTCTGGATCTGGCTCCTGTCTCGGTGGACGGGTCTATCACCACCACGTCGTCGACCTCGTATAGGTTCTGGGGGTACTGGTGATGCTTGTTGGTGCTCAGAACCTCCATGAGGCCCGGCAGCAGCCTGTTCCGGAGGCTGTCGTAGGCTTCCATTTTGGGGTTATCGGTCTCGCATATAGGCTCCTCGGGGAGGCTCATCCTGTGGAAGAGCTTGTCCCTGTTGCTCATCATGAAGGTGACCACCTCCAGCAGCCCTAAGCCAACCAGGAAGTTACGTAGGCCCCTGCTGAACACCTCAAGGGGGTCCTCGCCTGCCTCGCTGCTTATGGGCGGTATCTCGGGCTCGAAGTTGTCGTAGTCGTAGCCGATGGCGATGTCCTCCACTAGGTCGATGGGGTGCATAATGTCGGCCCTGTAGCTCGGTATCTTGACTTTGATGACGTTACCTTTTACCTCGGTTCCGTGTCCCATCTTCTCAAGCTCGCGGGCCGACTCCTTGGGCGTAAACTCGGAGCCCAGGGTGTGGTTGACGTAGTCGTTGTCTAACTCCATCACCCACGGGTCGAGACTAGGCGTGGTGAGCACCTTGCCGTCCGGGTAGTGGTTGTGAACCTCGTGTATCTCGGCCCCCCTGTCAGCAAGCGTCACGCAGATGACGTTCAGCACCTCGGTGATGGCCTTGAGGTCGGTGCCCGTCACGTCTACGAAAAGCTCCGTGGTTAACTCGTCTATCCTCGTGTACTCTCCGTTGATGATGGGAGGCATCGAAAGCACCATGCCCTTCCTGTCGAGGATCATGGGGTACTCCTTGAAGCCCTCCACGGTCCACGCGTACTCCTTTCCCGTCTTCATCTCACCGAGTATCCAGGTGAGGTCCTTCTCGAACCGCTCCCCGAGAGGCCTGAACTTGAACTCCGGCGGCTTGGTGGTGTAGGTTACAGGGAACTCGATGGGCTCCAGGCTGTGCAGCCCAATAGCCACCTTCCTGCGTCTCCTGCCGTGGGTGACGTGGAGCTTCTCCTGCATCTGGATGATGCTCCTGATCAGAGGGTCGTCGAACTCGACGTTCTTAACCACGGCAGTCACGAACCAGGGACGTACCTCCTGGGTTTTTTTATCGACGACGACCTTGTAGTCGGACTTCTCCACGGGATATCTCCTCAGTCCGGTTCTCGCCCCAGTCCAGTTGGCGTAGGCCCTGACCAGTCCCTCGATGCTGAGGAGGTCCGGCCTGTTGGGGAACACCTCCAAATGGAATCCGTCCTCCGTGACTCCCTCCCAGCTTGTGCCCATCATGGGCAGCCTGTCTTGAAGCTCCTCTATGGAGACTTCCCTGCCCAGCAGCTCCCTGAAGTCCTCAAGGTTTACCTCTATGACCGGCATCTCTCATCACTCCATCCACAGCTTGGCCCGTCTGAGCAGGCCGACGTCGTTGGTGTACAGCTCCTTGATGGTGTTAACCTTGTAGCTCTGCATGACGAGCCTGTCGAACCCGGGGCCCCAAGCCAGCACCGGGACGTCTATGCCGATGAGGGGCTTGACCACCTCTGGCCTGAACATGCCCGCGCCGAATAGCTCCATCCACTCGCCGCGTTCCTCTATCCAGACCTCGGCCTCCATGCTCATCTCGGTGTAAGGAAAGTAGCCGGGCCGGAACCTGAACTTCTCAACTCCGAGTCCCTCCATGTAGGCCTTAAGGTAGCCCTTCATGTTGCGGAACGTCACCCCCTCCCCGATGACGATCCCGTCCGTCTGGTAGAACTCGGCGAGGTGGTTCCAGTCGATGGTCTCGTTCCTGAACACCCTGCCGCAGCTGAAGAACTTGGCGGGTAGATCGTCCGGCGTGAGCTTAGCTATCTGGTTGACGCTCAGGCTCGTGGTGTGGGTTCTGAGACAGTTTCGGGCGGCGACCTCTGGGTCCCAACTGTACCGCCACCCGAGGCTCCCGGTTGTCCACCCGTTCTCGTGAGTCTCCTTCACCTGCTCCATCATCTTCGAGTCGGGCAGGTGCCCGCTGTGCGGCGTCTTCATGTAGAACGTGTCGGCCAGATCCCTCGCGGGGTGGTCTTGGGGCTGGTAGAGGGCGTCGAAGTTCCAGAAGCTGAGTTCAAGGTACTCGCCCTTCATCTCCTTGAAGCCCAGCTCCACCCAGAACCGTCTGATATAGTCGATTACTTGGCTGATGAAGTGACGTTTCCCGGGGTTGAGGCTCGGTGCGGGTAGTGTCACGTCGTACCTCTGGAACGACGCCTCCCTCCACGACTTGTTCACAAGCATCTCCGGAGTCAGCTGAGTGATCACGTTCGCCGACTTCGCTGACTCCAGCTCAGGCAGAACCTGCCTACCGAAGTCCGTGATGGCGACGGAACGCTCCGTCTCCTCTTGCTTAGTAACAAGCTTCCGTTTAACCAGCTGTTCCAAGACTGTCATCTCGTCTTCGGTGAACGCCTCTCCACTCTGGGGCGTGGGCTTGTTCAGGGCTCTCAGAACTTGCTCCACAGAGGAGTCGCCGACTATCTTTCCTTCCTCGGTGAGCTGGATGACGCCATTCTGGATGTCCGCCCACCCGTTGCGCCGCATCCACGCCAGTGCGATGTTAAGGTTCTGGAATGTCTGCTTAAGCTTCGCTATCTCATGGGGTCCGTGGACCAGCAGCTTCCTGAGGTTCTGCTCGGGTAAGCCGCTATCCGCGTAGACGCTTCCCTCGTCTGTGAGACTAAAGAATTGTGAGACCTCCTCCTTAAACGAGACTACGCCTTTCGTCGCGGCCCAGTCGGACGCCTTCTCCACGGCGTCCCTCGCCAGCCTCGTGAGCCGGCTCAGTTCCTCTGTGGTAGCGGTGCCCCCGCCGCTCAGCGCCTGGAGCACCTTCCTCTCGTTCTCATGTAGCCGCTCGGCTACCTCTCTAGGGTTCATGGGTCTCACTAACCTAACATAAGGGGCATGGCGACGGTTTTAAAAGTTCATATGGACAGACGCCGCTGCCTACGAAAATACGTGGTTTACGACTCAATGGAAGAAGTCTGTGAGCTTCCTCTGAGTCATCGTGTGCCGCAGGAGGGGCCCCGACTCCATCCACTTCTCCAACGGGATGCTGAGTCTCCCCATGATGTTGTCTATCGCAGACTGGAAAGTGTCGAACACCTTGGACGGCTGCCTCATGGCGTTCCTGCAGTTCTCGCGGACCTGCCATACACCAACAGGCAGTATGTAGTCGGGGTACGCTTCCCTGAAGATGAACACCTTAGCTTGCCTCCTCTCCCTCTCAAGGTGCTCCAGTACCGCCAGCTTGCCCGAGTAATAGCAGCCTCCCATGCTCGCGTAGGTCGAGCGGCCTTTATACGGCTCCCAGTCCGTAACGATGGCCACCTCCTCCTCTGAGGGGTTCCAGAGGGTCCTAGGGTACCACGCCTCGTATGCCTCGTAGGCCCAAGCATCCGGGACCAGCAGGATCTCGAAGCGGTTACCTATGTAGTTACTCTCGTATACCTCGTACTGATTCACCGTGGGGTAGCCCTTTATCTTGCTCGTCAGGTGCTTCCCCAGGAGGTCGTCCACGGCCGTTATGCTCCACCTGGTGGGCACGAGCCTCCGGTTCTTCTCGACGCCGAAGCTACCCATGCTGAAGGCCTTCATGATGCTGCTGACGGGGAGGCCCTCCTCGAATAGCTTTACTGTGGCCGGAGCCGCCTTGAGGTCGCTGTCGTAGTGGCACTTCTCCATGTGCCTGTTCCACCTGATGTAACCTATGTCCACGTCCTCCATGGGCGCCGTGGGCCCTATGGGTTGGACGTCGCCGTTCATGTAGAACCGTTTCGTGGGTCTACGCGTCAGCTTCATCTCGGTCTCGACGTAGTGCTCCGCCAGGCTTAGTTCCCGGGTCTTATCCAGGAGCCTCCCCGCCTTCCAGGGCTTGCGGACGTTCACCGGGGTCATCCCCCTGATGAGCTGGCTCCTGTAGCCGATTATCTCGTCTATGCTCTTACCGAACCACTGCTCAGGGGAGTCAAGGATCTGGGTGTTGCCGTAGAAAGTAGGGGTGAGGGGCCCGATCTGGACGTAGGGGTACCCGAATCGGCCGACGAAGACGCCGGGGGGGCTGCTTCCGTCGATGTTGGTTCCCTTCACGCCCTGAAACATCTTGGAGAAGGCACCTAGACGCGCCATGATGGGGCAGCTCGTCTTCCCGCAGAGCATCTTCCCACCCTTACACACGCTGCAGAGGCTCTGTTTAGGAGCCTGAAGCTTCAGCATGCCCTTCGTCACGTCCAGAGAGGAGGCGACGAAAGGGTCACCCTCAACCATGTCACGGACCCAGACGTTCCTGGGCTTGAACCGGGTGGTGATGCGCTTCCCCATCGCCCTGAATTAGGGCGACAGCGTTAAAAATATTGTAGGTAACACCGATAACGGAGAGACGAGTGAAAATGGGTGAAGCCATAGTCGTCGAAGACACCGTCATCTCTTGTGACGGCGTCAGGCTCCTCGGACGCCTGTACAGGCCCAGGGAGGAAGCCTTGTACCCCGCGGTCGCCGTCTGCCACGGATACCCCGGCGACACCAAGAACATGGATCTAGCGGAGGAGCTCGCCCTCAACGGCGCGGTGGTCCTCATCTTCTACTACATGGGGGCGTGGGGAAGCGAAGGAGAGTACAGGCTGACAAACCTGGTGCCCAGCACCGATGCGGCGGTCAAGTACCTACGAGGTCTAAACTGCGTCGACCCCAGCAGAGTTGGGCTGGTCTCCTACAGCATGGGGGCGGTGCCCCTGACCCAATGCATGAGCATGGATCCGTCATTGAAGACGGGGATCCTCATGGCGCCCGCCTCAGACTTGAAGTCTTGGTCTGAGGTGCCATACCTCGAGAACATCGTACCCGTTTTCCTCAAGATGGCGGAAGGTAAACTGGTGGGTTGGACGGAGGAGAAGCTGCGAGAGGATATCAAGGTCGCCGCCGCTAGGCTGAACCCCATCGAGACCGTGAGGAAGGTCCACGCACCCCTGATGGTGGTCTTGGGCACCAACGACAACGTGACCATGCCGTCAGACATTAGGAGGCTCTACGAGGCGGCCAACGAGCCTAAGAAGCTGGTGGAGATAGAGGGCGCCAACCACGGGTTCAGCGAACACAGGATCCCCCTGCAGAAGGCGGTCATCGACTGGGTCTCCTCTCACCTATAGTTTTAAGACCGACGTCAAGATCGGTGCGATATCGCGAAGACTCCAAAACTATGCACGATGTAACCGCCAGAGAGGTACATCATGTTTTTAACCCCATTTATTTAAGCCTAAATGAAAGTAATGGGCATACAGCAGACATACATGCGCCTCATCAAGGCGTCTTCGAACGCAAACTGGAGGCTATCCATCGGCCTAGTCACTTCGCTAGCCCTCATCATCACGATCTACACGTACAGCGCCCAGGTGACCAACGCCTCCTACCCGCCCAGCGAGTACCTCAAAGAGCCCCCGGAGACATCCACGGGACCCACCGGAAGCCCTTTCAACTAGATAAAAGGACTGGACTACCTTGGTATAATTGCATCAATAGGCCTACTGTTATTCAGGTACCTGATGACCATATCTTGGTTCAGCACATTCGTGAAGGCGTTGAAAAATAGGCTCTAACGTCTTCTTCTAAAGCGATCTTCCCTGACGTTGAGAATCCGCTTCTTATAGTTAGATCTGTTCCTTCTCTTGGGGATGAGACTCTTCCTATCGATGCCATCGATCTTAGGAGTCTGAGCCCTAACCTTTCCTGCTTTAGTAAGAGAGCCATGCGTCGGCAAATCTATTCACTGCCAACCCTTGCAGGATAGACTATTTTAAACCTTATGGAGAGAAAGGCGCGTCGTGACCGGGCACCACCAAGACGGGGTCTAGATCCCTGATCTTCCTCAGACTGGCTACGGCGACGTCGGCCTCAAGATTCTTCGTGACCACGCTCGGCGGCCTCAGCTCCAGAAGGTCCTCCTTGACTATGGCGGCGTCCCCAACAAGAGCGACTAGCCCGTCCTCCGTGTCCACTAGGGTCGTGACGCTCCCCGGGGTGTGACCCACCGTCTCGATGATCTTCACGTTTTCGGAGACCCTGGCGTCGCCCTTGAAGCTCTTCACGTCCATGATGCCCATGAAGGCCTCCGTGAACTCGGGCCAGTACAGCCTGTCGCAGAACTTCACCTCCTCCTCGTGGACGTAGAGCGGCTTGCCCTTGAACATATAGTTAGCCTCTATGTGGTCGTAGTGGCAGTGGCTGTTGATCACGACGTCTACATCGTCTGGCTTCATCCCGAACTCCTCCAGCCTCATCCTGAGGGTGCCGTACCTGCCCAGCTGCAGTATCCCTGGGTCGTGGACCATGTTCAGGTCTCCGTCCCTTATGAGCACGGTGTTGGTGCTCCCGAGGCTGAAGACCTTGCCTCCATAAACCTCGTTCACCGTCTCCTGAGGCATCGACGTGACGGGCCACCTGACGCTCAGCACTGGGTGCCCCCTGTGAAGACCCACTCTGTGGTAGAAACAGTGAACCAGAATGTCTATCTTCGCCTTCTCGGTCAAGAATCCATCACCCGGACTCCAGGTGAAACATATGACGCGGAGAGCTTATCACGGTTTCTTTCGACCAGGTTCGACGGGTTCACTGATACTAGATCCAGCGACTCCTCCTCGCCCAACCCGACGAGGCTCATCAACGCGGCCAGCGACCTCGGGTCCCTCATACCGTAGACAGAGTGGGCTCCACTGGAGAGCACCACGGGCACTTCGTATCTGCGGGCGTTCAAGACCTCCTTTTTCAGCTGCTTGATGACGTAGCCCAGCTTCTCAGGGTCCTGGATAAGTAAGTCACTAGACACCACCTCGAAGTGGCAGCCGCCCTCGCCCGCCAACGACGCCTGCTGCCTGTTAAACCAGACTGTCCTCCTCCTCGAAGAGTCTCTCGGGAACCTCAACAGATCTACCCGAGAGTCCTTGGCCGCCTGGCGGGCTACGCCCTTGGATAGACACAGAACCGATATCACCTCGTACCTACGTCTGTTCCCCTTGAGCATACGCTGTAGATCCTGCTGGCTTCTAGGCGCGATGTCAAGCCTGGATATTACGTCGATGGGAGCGTCTGATGGGGTGTCCCCCCCGCAGCCGACCGCCGAGTACCCCAGGTGGTTGGCGTGGCTCATCATCTCAGCCGTCTTCCCCGGCACAGGGAGTATCTGGAGGTCTATGAAGCGCCTCATGTCGGATACGTCTCCAAGGATTCTATGTAC
>JAEHCT010000013.1 GCA_020697635.1 Candidatus Bathyarchaeota archaeon | reverse complement strand
CAGAGGCATGTCTTCTCGTTCCTGCGGCCTGCGGACTAGGTGCGTCTCTGGGTTGAACGTCGCCCTATGCATGTAGAATACTACGAGGGCGTGGCTGAATACGTCAAGCCCTGTGAGGCCGGCTGCGTACCGTTCCTCTATGATTATCTCTGACTCTACCCGCCCCCATTCCTCGTCGACGGCCTCCTTGACGGGCGACTCCACGCGTCCTATGGTCTCGAGAAGTATCTCCATACCACCATAAACGCCTTGGCGCCGGATAACGGCTGCGCTCACCGCCCATGCTCACGCTTTTACACGCATAACGCCCAGTCTATTACATGTCGATCGGAATCAGGGGGAAGTGGGTCATCGCCTACGACGGCGCCGAGCACAGGCTCCTCAGGGACGGCGTCGTGGTGACCGAGGGCAACAGGATCAAGCACGTGGGCAGAAGCTACCGGGGCGACGTGGACAGATGGATAGACGCCTCCCACCACGTCGTAATCCCCGGCATGATCTGCACCCACACACTCGCTAGCACCGCCCCCAAGGACAAGAGCTTCATCGACGACACCGGCGCCCGTCACTTCTACATGAGCAGTCTCGGAGAGAACCTCACGGCCCTGGGCAGGAGCATACGCCCCGATGACTACCACGTCTTCGCCAGGTACAGCGTGGCCGAGCTCCTCAGGAGCGGCTGCACAACCATGCTGGAGATAGGCATGGTGAGCACTCTAGGAGCCGAGGCAGCAGTCGAGCACATAGGCGAGCTGGGGATACGCGCCGTCGAGGGCCGCAACATCGAGGACGGGCGCTGGGCGCGCAGCCAGGGCGCCAACCTGGAGACCGAGTGGCTCGGCTTGGAGCACGGCATGAGGCTCCTCGACGAGGCCGAGCGCTTCGTGAAGAAATACGACGGCGCCCTCGAGGGACGGCTCATCGCCGCCCTCTACCCCAGCACGGTGGACAAGGTGAGCGGCCCCCTCCAGAAAGCCGTCAGGGAGAAGGCGGACGAGCTCAAGTGCCCCGTCTCCATCCACGCCGCCCAGTGGGTAGTCGAGTTCCAGAACATGCTCAGGATGTACAGGAGGACGCCCATCGAGTACCTCGGCGACACCGGGCTCCTCGGCCCCGACCTCGTCATCGGTCACGGTTGGGCCGTGGCGGGGCACCCCCTCCTCGCGTACCCGGCTGTTGGCGGAGGCGACCTGGGTCTGCTGGCGAAGAACGGCGCCACGGTGAGCCATGACCCCCTAGTCTTCACCAAGAGGGGGAACAAGATGCACAGCCACAGCGCCTACCTTGCGGCGGGGGTGAACGTCAGCATAGGCTGCGACACCAGCCCCCAGGACATGCTCAACGAGATGCGGTTGGCCAGCTACATGAGCAAGGTGGCGGACTGGAGCTGCTTCAGCGGCAGCGCACGCGAGGTGTTCACCAGCGCCACACTGGGCGGTGCGAGGGGGATAGGCAGGGAGGATTTGGGCAGGATCGCCCCCGGTGCCCTCGCGGACATAGCCGTGGTCGACATGGAGACTATGAACAATGTGCCTTGCAGGGACCCCGTGAAGAATCTGGTGAACTCGGCCACACGGCAAGACGTGGAGTTAGTCATAGTGAACGGCGAACTGGTGGTCGAGGAAGGAGTGCTCCTCACAATAGACGAGGAGAAGCTCGTAAGGCAGGTGCAGAAAACGACGGAGGCCATCTGGGACAGGATACCCGAGAACCATTACCTGAGGCAGACTAGCGACGAGGTGAGCCCCCAGAGCTTCAAACCCTGGAACGGCGATTAAGCGCCTCTAGTCACCGGGTGGAACCGTAAAGACTCATCCACTCCGCGAAACCCTCTTTCTCCTCGCCGCTGTACTTGATCAGCCCCGTAGAGTCTTCCTCGCCGAGATCGTGTAGCCAAGGCCACATCAGGAGCTCCAGGTCCAGCCCTTGTCCGGTGATGAGCTTCGGTATCGACGCCACGAACTCGGCCTGCGCCTGTTCGCCACCGAAGGCGTCCATAGACGGCCAAGCGATCTCGCTGAACCCGAATGGCTTTCCCGGCATTCTCTCCGCGACGCTGCTGTAGTAGTCGGTTGGGATGTCGCTGGGCCTGTTGACTCCCTGTACGCTGTGGGGGTAGCTTGTAAGCACAAGCATGTCCAGCTTGTCCGGGTCGAAGAGGTCGAGGACCGCCATGTCGGCCTCCCTGTTCTCGCCGACTATCTCCCTGCTGAAGGTGCAGAACACCGTGGTCTCGGGGCTGAGCTCCTTGACTTCGTCGTATATCTCCTCGTATAGACTGACCCAGTGAGTGAACCCGTTGGCGCCTTCCAAGCCATATTTCTCGTACCACCTGTTCACCTCGTTCCCAACGCTGAGGTATCTAGGCCTCGACGCCTCCACTATCTCCACCACCGCCCTCTTGTACATGAGCCTCCACTCTGTGTCGCTGAGAGTGTAGTCGGTGCCTAGAGGGACGCTTAGGGTCATGTCTTCGCCTATGAAGCTGAAGTGGATCAGGGGCGCCATGCCGTTGCCGCGGGTGAGCTGCTCAACGAATGTTTCTCCCCAGTAGCCGCCCAGATCCTCCGCCTTCTCCCAGAAGGGCGAGGGCTTGCCCCAGACGGGCACGGTGTCGCACGAATCTGACGCCCATGCATAGACCTCGTCGAAGCTCTGCCCCTCCCCGGGTGTCGGTAGATAACCCATGAGGTAGCCTCTGTCGGATGTGTATGCTTCGTCGGCTGGCTCCACCTCTGGCTTCCTGTACGCGACGTAGATGTCTGCCTCCAGCATGACGCCGTCCCGGTAGTAGTGGTGGACGAAGTAGATGTTGCAGTCGCCGTCCAGGTTGGGCTCCCCCGCGAAGCTGCTGACTATGAGCCGAGGCTCACTCCACCCGTCGTCCACCCACCTGGACCTCCATGTGCCCGGCGAGCCCATGTGCCACTTGTTGATCCAGAGTTCCTGCATGTCTTGGGTGAGGTAGGGATAGCCCTCGCTGTCGGGGCTGTTTACGACCTCCACGTTAACAGGCTCGCTCCAGCCGTCCCCCGCCCACTCCGTCATCCATACGTCCATGCCGCCGAGCCCGTCCTCGCGCATGCTATGGAAATATATCTGCTGTCCGTCGGGACTCACGTGGAACTCCCCTATGCCGACCTCCAGGTTGAGCTCCTCGCCTCCGCTCCTCACGTTCGAGGCACAGTCCTCTGCGAGGTCCGCGATGTAGAGATCGATCTCCCTCATGTTTCCCAGTCTCACCGACATGAACCATATCTCGTCCTCGCTGATGTACTCGCATCCGTCGAGACTCAGACCACTCTCGACGAGCCATAGCCTCTCGGCTTCAGCCCAATCGCCGTCCAACTTCTCGCTGACCCATATGCCAGTAACCCCGTCGAGCAGCTGCTTCTCGGCGGTCACCCTGACGTCCGGCGTGAAGAAGAAGTAGAGCCTCTGATCATCTGGGCTCACGAAGGGCGAGTCCTCGGCGCCTGCAGTGTTGACGCCCCCCGGCACCGGCACAGGGTCCTCCCAGAGGAAGCTGTGGAGTACCGGCGGGTGCTGGTCTGTGTCGTGGTTCTGCTTCACAGCGTCAGACGGTATCTTGCTGACCCGCGTCACGGCTGGCTCCGTCTCCTCCTGTTTCTTGGTCTCCTCGCCAGTAGGCGTCTCCTGCTCAGGCGTCTCCCCAAGCTCTTCAACAGGCTTAGAGGAGAGTATGCCTATAACCGCGACGGCGATGACTACAAAGACAACGATGATGATGGTTTTAAACTTGGACAACAATATCGCCTGTCAAGGCGAACCCAAGAAAGTATAAAATAATTGTTGAAGACTAGGAGGCTACTTCCCTGTACGCCTTCCTCCCGAGATCGAAGGCCCTCATGTTGAGTTCTAGGAACCTTGGCCTCAGGCTGTCCCGTAACGTGGTGAGCACAGTCTCCTCGTCGAAGGGCAGCTCCCCGCTCTCCGTCAGAGCCCCAAGCATGACGACGTTGGTAGCGATAGGGTCGCCGGCCTCCTCGGCTAGGCTCGTAGCGTCGAAGGCCACCACTCGGTCGGTAACCTTACTTAGGAGCGCCATGAGTTCACCCATGTCCGGGTAAGGCACCATGCCTGAGATGACCTCCACAGGGGCCGTTACCCTAGTGTTCACCAGCGCGAGGCCGCCATCCTTTAGGTAAGTAACGCCACGCCGAGAGGCCTCGGCGGGCTCGAACCCCACCAGCGCGTCGGCCTCTCCCTTCCTTATCTGGGGGTTGTGCGCCGCCCCGCCTATCTGGATGTGCCCCATCACGGGGCCTCCGCGCTGCGCCATCCCGTAAGTCTCACCGATCTTGACGTGGAGCCCCGCGCTGATGGACGCCTCGGCTAAAATCCTCGACGCCAGCAGTGTTCCCTGCCCACCCACCCCCGAGATCACTATCTTGAACGTCTTCACGCTTCGTCCCTCCTGAGTATGGCGCCCACCGGGCACACTTGGGCGCAGCTTGTGCACCCCATGCAGAGAGTCGTGTCGATGCTGGCCTTACGCTCTCCTTCGTTCCACATCAACGCAGGGCATCCGTAGGTGTTCAGGCACTGTTTACAGCCTATGCAGGCTTCCTGGTCGACACAGTAAACCGGCGGCCTTTCTGGTCTCATGTTCCGCACGGCAACCATGGCGCACTCCCTGCGTGCGATGACCATGGCGACTCCGTCGAACCCCAGCATCCTTTTGAACGCCTCCTCCGTGGTGTCTAGGTCGTAAGGGTCCACGACTTCTACGTGTTTGACGCCTGACGCCTTCGCGATGTCCTCGATCATTATGGGTTCCACCTGGTCGCCTGTCGCCGTCCTACCGAGCTGGGGGTTGGTCTGGAACCCTGTCATGGCGACGGCCTGGTTGTCCGCCACAACCACCTTTATCGGCGCGTTGTTGTGGACGGCGTTCTGGAGGGCCGGGATGCCGGCGTGGAAGAACGTGCCGTCCCCTATCCAGGCGATGGTGTCGACGCCGAACCTCTGCATGCCCTGGCTTACGCCGATGCTGGCTCCCATGCAGAAGTACGTGTCCTCGAACTCCATGGGCGGCGCGTGTGCCAGCCCGTAGCAGCCTATGTCTCCGTTGACCACCACGTTCATGAGGTCGCCCTTGACGGCCTGCACCGCCTTCTTCAACGCGTAGATCGTGGACCTGTGGGGGCACCCAGCGCACATTGTTAGCATCCTGTCGAACAGCAGATCACCCTTAGCCTCCTCCAGATCGTCCCTCGCCTCAGGCGCCAGCTCCACGCCTGTGAGCTCGGCTACCCGGGCGTCTATCACCTCGTGGCTCAGCTCTCCCTCGCGAGGAATGAAGCCGTTCATCCTGCCGAGTATCTTCACGTCGGGGTTCACGTCCTTGGCCAGCGCTTTCACGTGGAGCTCTATGAACGGGTCCACCTCCTCTGCGATGAGCACCGTGTCCACCGACTCGATGAGCCTTGCGACGAGCCTCTCAGGCATGGGGTTCGTCGTGACTAGCTTCAGCCAAGCCACCCTGTCCTCTACCCCCAGATGCTCCAAGGCATCCCTGACGTATGTGATGGCGAACCCGACTCCGATGACCCCGATTTTCTCTTTCCCGTTCAGTTTCAGCTCGTTGAAGCTGGAGCCCTCGAACACCTCCTGCACCGAGTCTATCTTGCCATGGCGCTCCTCGTGGCGCCTGAAGAGCTTCTCGAAGCCCGCGACCCTGTAGCTGAAGCCGTCCCAGTCGAAACCGGGCTTCCTGTTCAGCCTCTGCATCTCCCCCAACTTCACGTCGCTCCGCATGTGGCTGAGCCGGGTCACCGTCCTGATCATGACGGGGAGCTTGACCTGCTCCGAGAGCTCAAGGGCGTACTTGGTGAGGTCCTTGGCCTCCTGGGGGCTGCTGGGTTCCAGGATGGGCACGTCGTTATGCCTGCCCAGCCACCTGTTGTCCTGCTCTGTGCGGCTGCTGTGCTGGCTCGGGTCGTCCGTGCTAACCAGTACGAGACCGCCCTTGACGCCCCTCAGAGTGATGGGGTTCAGGATGTCGAGAGCGACGTTTACGCCCACGTGCTTCATGCTGCATATAGCCCTCTGGCCCACCATGGACGCCCCGAACGCAACCTCCAGGGCCACCTTCTCGTTGGCGCTCCACTCGAAGTGGATTCCCAACGGCTTAGCGACTCTGGTAAAGGTGTTACCGATCTCTGATGACGGCGTCCCTGGGTATCCCGAGGCGAGAGCAATACCGCCCTCAATGGCTCCGCGCGTGATGGCCTCGTTGCCCATCAAGACCACCCGTTTGCCCGGCTTATCTAGTGCGACAGGATGCGACATTTGAATCGTATTCAGGATGTCTTACCTCTTTTAAAAACTATTCAGCCTCGTGCTGAGGTTTTTTAACGAGCCAGCCATATCTTATAAGGATTATTTTGAAGGCGATAAAGCTCGGGAGGACGGGGCTCAAGGTCAAGTCCCTTGGGTTCGGCGGAATACCCATTCAACGCGTCTCAGAAGAAGCGGCAGTGGACGTGGTCCGGCGGTGCTACGATCTGGGTCTCAATTATTATGACACGGCCCGGGGCTACACCACCAGTGAGGAGCGCATCGGTAAGGCGTTGGAGGATGTGAGAGAACGCGTCATACTCGCGACGAAGAGCCACCAGAGGACCGCAGAAGGGATAAAGAGGGAGCTGGAGATCAGCCTCAGGAACCTGCGGACCGACTACATAGACGTCTACCAGCTCCACAACGTCCAGACCGAGGAGCAGTGGAGCCAGGTGAAGGCGCCAGGCGGGGCGCTTGAGGCCGTCGAGGAAGCGAAGGAGCAGGGCAAGATCAACCACGTAAGCGTCACGAGCCACAGCCCAGACCTCGCGGTAGAGATGATCAAGACGGGGCTCTTCGAGACCATGATGATACCCTACAACTACCTCACCACGAAGCCGGCTGATGAGCTGCTCCCGACGTGCAAGAAGCTGAACGTGGGCACCATCATAATGAAGCCTTTCGGCGGCGGCGCGTTCAGCAACGCCAACACGGCCCTCAAGTACGTGCTCAGCAACCCCGACTGCGATCTAGTCATCCCTGGCATGATGAGCGTCGCCGAACTCGAGGAGAACTACGGCGTCTGGATGGGCGACCACTCCCTCACCGACAAGGAGAGGCGACTCATAGAGAGGGACAAGGAGAGGCTCGGCGACCAATTCTGCCGCAGCTGCAACTACTGCCAGCCCTGCCCCCAAGGTATCCCCATAAGCACCATACTCAGAACCGAGTCCCAGGTACTCAGACGCATGGGTTGGAGTGAACGCAGAGTCGAGGCAGTCAAAGAGGCCAAGGAGAAGCTGGAAACATGCATCCACTGCGGCGAATGCGAGAGCAGGTGCCCCTACAACCTGCCTATACAGGAGCTTCTGCCTAGGGCTATGCAGAGCCTCTGGGACCTCATGGAGAGCCGGACAATCCCTGAACCCTAAATCTTTTCTTCACTAGAGCCTCACCATTAAACATGGATCTAGACAAAATATCCAAGTTAGCCGAAGAGGCTGAGAACGAGGTAGCCGAGCTCTGCTCCGGCCTCGTGAAGTTCAACTCTGCGCACCCCGACGGCTACACCGACGAGGCGGTAGCCTTCATCAAGAAGTACCTCGACGAGCACGGCGTCGAGAACGAGGTCCACGCCAGCGACCCCAAGAAGCCCAACATAGTCGCACGGGTCAAAGGCAAGGGCGAGAAAAAGGTGCTGTGGGTGGGCCACCTCGACGTTGTTCCCGAGGGCAAGCCCGAGAACTGGACATACCCGCCGTACAGCGGCACCATCGCAGACGGCTGCGTCTGGGGACGCGGAAGCAGCGACATGAAGGGCGCCTGCACCGCAGCCATGGTCTCTGCCCGCATCCTCAACGAGATGAAGGACGTCCCCAACACAGTCGAGTTCTGGTTCACAGCCGACGAGGAGATAGGCGGAGGAGCCGGAGCCCGGTGGCTGGCCGAGACGGGCAGGTTCAAGGGCGACGTATGCGTAATCGGCGACGGCAACGGCGGAGGCCCCGACGCACCCAGCATCGACTTGGGCTGCAAGGGCGGCGCCGGCGTCAAGCTAGTAGCCCGTGGGCAGACCGCCCACGGCAGCACCCCGTACCTCGGCGACAACGCCATAAAGAAGCTCATCGCCGGCATCCCCTGGGTGGAGAAGATCAACGACTACCCGCTGGACTTCCCCGAAGACCTCAAACCCGCGATACTGGACAGCATCGAGTACTACAGGAAGACCCAGGACCTCACTCCCGACCAGGAAAAGCTCATGGCCCACAACTTCTACACCCCAAGCGTAACCTGCAACATAATCAACGGAGGCGTCAAGACCAACGTCATCCCAGACTACGCCGAAGCCCAGTTCGACATACGCCTCACCCCAGGCAGCCACCAGCTCAGAGTAGTCCAACATATAAAGAAACATGTCAAAGACTCAGGCATCAAAGGACTAGAGGTGGAGCACCGGGATCTCAAGCCCGAAGACACCGCCGGGTTCAGTGAGACTCCCAACACCAGCTTCGCCCACCAGTTCAAAGACATCATCCACGAGATAACCGGCAAACCAGTCAACACCAAGATACTCACAGGCGGCACAGACGGCATCAGCACAAGCAGGATCGCGGGAATACCCAGCCTCGGCTACGGCACAAGCCTCACTGGCCAAGCCCACCAGCCAAACGAAAGAATAACCATAGAGAACCTCGTCCTCGGCGTAAAGATATACACCGCGTTCTCACTTATCTACAAATAATTTTTTTTTCGATCTGACCTGCAGCAGGTCACCATTTTTCTCAACGACTTCGAAGATGATTAGTACGAGTAACGTGACACTATCCCATCAACCTGTTTGAGATAGATAACTACCCTATACAACGAGATCAACAAAATAAAATCGCTAAAAGGGAGGTGATGCATGCATGAGGCCCACCGACCCAGCTACCCAGAATGGTCTGTGAAGCCTGACCTGGAGCGCTCAGAGTTCTTATGGGCTCAGCTCGAAGGAGCGGTTCAGGATATAAAATCCTGATAATGCAGCAGATGAAATGAGGCCGAAGCCAATGATCAGACGCGCGCGCGAAATTCTCCAGCCATCAATGATTGCGTGCGCGTCGTGTGGTGGAAACATTTCCCGACAGTATAATTCATCGCGGGGCGACTTAATTATGATCGCAACGAAGCAAGCCACTCTTTTGCTCTAGGATGCTCTAGTACCTCCGGATTCATAAGAAAATTGGGAGCTTCCCCTGTAAGCAATTTATTGATGTCACGCACCAACAGGAACGGCGAATTGTTACAACGCATTAACGGTAGTCCCCGCAATATGTGTAGTCATGGTCACATTATCCAATTCCAACCAGCGGCTGTTTTCCGGAAGCGGTTCTTTGGGAAACACATCCAGCGCCGCGCCTGCAATTCTTTGCTCTTTCAAGGCGTCATACAACGCGTCTTCATCAATCAACCCTGCTCTAGCGGTATTGATAAAAATGGCCGAGGGTTTCATCAACCTGAATTCATCGTTTCCGATCAGCCCTTTGGTGTCTTCTGTTAATCTCGCATGCACCGAGATAAAATCAGAGTGTGTAAAGAGTTCCTCATTGGAGACTTTTCGCGCATTATAAGAGGCGACAACATCGTCGGCAACAAAGGGATCGTACACTAGAATCTCCAGATCAAATCCGGAGAGCTTTTTTGCCACAAGTTGACCGATGTAGCCAAATCCGACGAGTCCTAAGGTCTTTCCACTGATTTCAGGAATAATGTCTGAATTCACAAAGGACTTACGCCAGGTTCCCTGTTTGATCGCCATGTGCGCCCGGGCAATATTACGAGCCTCTGCAATCAATATGCCTATAGTAAAATCCGATACAGCATGGGCATTACGTCCCATAATATGATGCACAAAAATACCACGTTCAGTTGCTGCCTGTACATCCACATTCTCCATTCCGGCGCGGGCAGCCCCGATGAGTCGTAAATTGGGAAGAGCATCCATAGCACCTGCGGGAACTGGGGCAAATAACACCAGCAGAATATCCGTCTTCTTGTCGGCATGCTGAATCATTGGCAATACAGGTTCGGCATCAGGCCCTTGTTTCTCAATAACTAACCGCCGATTTTGGAGTTGGTCCCAATTCTTCTCCCAATCATCCACAGTCACCACATTGTCTTGGACAGAAAATTCGCTACATGCTTTTTTGAATTGTTCGCCCGGGATCATTGCATCCCCAATACATAGAATCTTCATAGGTGTATCCTTACCTCATTGATATTGCGCGCGCTTCTTTTGTGCCATTAATCTTCTTTTGAAAAGGCGTGAGTTTGATATCCTTAGACATATCAAAAAATGATATTCCCTAAGGCTATAAAACTTAATATGAATAATATTTTGAATCTAAGCACTAAATAGTAATTGCATGCGCATAACAATATTAACATGAGTTTAGAGACGGTAGTATTATTAAAATATCTGAGAAAATGTTGGCTATTTTTAAAAATAAATTTTTTATTTAAATGTTTTAAGCGGAAAAGTTTTTGTTAAAGGATCGGGGCATATTTTATGGTGGTTTAGGTGAAAAAACGTCCTTTAACCGGGTTCGTTTTATACCCCTCAAATAATCCACTAAAAAAAAGGTTCGTGATATTCAGTGTTTGAAATAGACAAGTTCGTCATAGACGGCAAAACCTTCCAGGGAATGAAGTCCACCCTACCCGAGTTACCCCCGCTTCTCCTCATCAAGGGAGAAAAAGGATTCGTCATGTGCGGGTACCTCAACTTGGAGGCAGCCGAGAGGCTCGGAGCGGCTGCAGCCATAGTGAGCGGCGTCAACTCCTTCAGCGACATCCTCAACGCCGAGATAAAGGCGGCGACCAGCAACGCAAAGAAGCTGGGCGTCGAGCCCGGGAAAGTGGTCAAGGAAGTAATCTCGAAGCTCGGCTAGGCGCAGACCTCGATGAGCTTCAAAACCTTCTCTTTCGCGCCAGCCATCGTGTTCTTCCCGTGGCTCAGCAGCAGCGCGTCGAAGTCGTAGTCCGCTAGAATGCTAAGGTTCTTCGAGGCCTCCACGACGTCCTCGCAGTACTTCTCAGGCGGCGCCTCTAGGTTGCCCTCGCTGTCCCCGAAGATTGTGTCCCCGGCGATGATGGTTTTGTATCCTCGCAGGTAGAGGCACAGGTTGCCGTCGCTGTGCCCAGGCACATGCACTATCTCGACGCCGCCGCAGGCCCCGATGAGGTCGCCGTGTCCCAGTATGACGTCGGCCTTCACGCCCGTGCTCTCGTAGAGCCTACCCTCGTCGCCCTCCCCTATCACGACCTCCGCGCCGGTGAGCCCCCTCACCTGCGGCAGGTTATCCATGTGGTCGCCGTGGGCGTGGGTGATAATGATCATCTTGACGTCCTCCCAGGTCACTCCCATCTCGCCTAGCTCCGCACTGATGCTCTCATGGCACTGGGGCGTGAAGCCGACATCTACTAGGATAAGCCCGCCGCCACACTCCAGAATATACACCTCGGTGTCCAAGCCGTCCGCCTTAGCAATCTCAACGGCTCTGAGCCCCTTCATTACCTCGACCAAATCGAGTCACATCAAACACGCAGAACGCGGCATTAAAACCCAACTACTCAATGACCTCGAATATCTTCCTGTTGCTGGTGCGCCCCGAGACCAGTGCCACTGGACGCCCCAGATGCCTCCTCAGCAGCTTTACTATCGCGGCGTTGGCCTTACCCTTTCGGGGAGGGGCCCTCACGTGGACCATGTAGTGGCCCTCCTCGATCAACTCGACGGAGTCCCTGTTCGAGCCAGCCTTGACGTCGACAGTGATCCTTATCATTGTATTAAGAAAATAAGTGAATAAACTAAATAAGCTTGGAGCTAGTCGTGGAGCCTCTTCATGAACTCTGCGTCGAGGTTGGACCTTATCGCCTCAATGGTCTGCTCGGGGAAGTCCTTCATGAGGCTCCTGAGCACGGTGGACGCCACATACGTCTTGAACGCGGCCTCGTCCATCCCCTTACTGTACCTTCTACGCAAGCCACCCTTACAGGTCTCCTCCTCGAAATCCAGAACGCCTTCGTCGCACATGGCATTGAGGAAGTTGATTATCGAGGCGCGGGACACGCTCCTTCCGCCGTCGAGCCTCTCGTTGACAGCCTCGTAAACCTCACGAGAGGTAAGGCCCTCCCCGTCGTGTTTCCATACGCGTCTGAGAGCCTCGATCTGGTAGTCGCTGAGAACCTTTGCCAAGTCATCCTTTGATGGATCTATTACTATAGGCACGTTATCACCTAGACTTCCCTCATTTATCCTTTAGCGTATAAAAAGCTTAGCGAAGAAGGCTGGCGACAGTATTTACTTTCTACTGGTCAAACACGTGCCTCTGAAGTACATAGCACTTCATGGTGCCCTTGAGCACCACTCTGTCACCTACGGAGACCTCCACTGAGACGTCGCGTCGCCTACCGTCCACGGCCTCGACGACGCATGTAGCCGTCATCCTCTCCCCGACCTTCACAGGCGCGGTGAACTTGACGTCAGCCGAACCAAGCACCACGAGAGGGTCGTTGATGGCGAGCATCGCGGCGTAGTCGGCTAGCCCGAAGGTGAATCCCCCGTGGACGAGTCCCCTATCGTCCACGGCCATCTCCTCCGTCGCCGTGAGCTCGACAACCGCCGTACTCTTCTCCAACAACACTGGTGTCCCCAGCAGCCTCGAATCGGCCCTCTCATGTGTATTGATCTCCATGGCCCATACCACGTGGTTCGTGGATATCTCGTTTACCTTCCACCGTGAATAGTGTTAAAAGTTGACGCCTTGCCTCAGTATCTGAAATGAAGCTAATAACTTTCAGGACGAAGAAGGGATACGGCCTCGGAGCCGTCGTAGAAGATCACGTGCTAGATCTAAACGAGACGCTAGGATCGGATCTCTCCATGCTCGGGCTTCTGGACATGGGGGCGAAAGGGATGAAGAAGGCTGGAGAGGCGGTGAAGGAGGCAGAGGAAAACTTGGCCTCAGGGAAACTCAAGGGCTTGATGAAGCTCAGCGAAGTCAGCCTCGCCGCCCCCATACCGAGAACCAAGAAGAACGTGGTCTGCATGGGCCTGAATTACGCGGAGCACGTGAAAGAGGGAGGAAGCGACAGACCCCTGCCGCCGCACCCCGTTTTCTTCACCAAGCCGCCGACCTCCATCACGGGCCCCTACGATCCCGTCGTCTACAACAGGGCCGTGGAGAGGCTCGACTACGAGGTAGAGCTAGCATTCGTCATCGGCAAGGAGGGCAAGTACATCCCCAAGGATGAGGCGCTGAACCACGTAGCAGGCTACACGGTGTTACAGGACATCTCCGCGCGTACGTTACAGCGGCAGCACAACCAGTGGTACAGGGGCAAGAGCCAGGACACCTTCGCCCCCATGGGCCCATACCTGGTGACCCCGGACGAGGTGGGCGACCCCCAGAAGCTGGACCTCTGGTGCAAGGTCAACGGCGAGACGCGTCAGAAGGCCAACACAAGCGACATGATCTTCGACGTCAAGACCATAATAAGCACCTTGAGCGACGGCATAACATTGGAGGTGGGAGACGTTTTCGCCACGGGCACTCCCTCCGGCGTTGGTGCCGCGCACCCGTTAGGGCTCCTCAAGGTCGGGGACTTGATAGAGTCAGGCGTCGAGAAACTGGGCTTCATGAGAAACGAGGTCGTTTCCGAGAAATAACATGGAAAAACTTCTGTCACCCATATTTATGTCGATTATTGACGGTTCCATTTGAACGGGTTTATTAAGTTAGCCTTAAAACAAGAAAATGTTTATATCTAGTTTCTTTGGTTTGGGTAGTAGCTTCGAGGTGCTTGTCTGTTTAGTTCACTGGTTGATAAACCTAAAAATGAATTAAACAACGAGAGCCTCGAGAAGAATAGCTGTGTTTGAGCCAAGCTTGAACCCACTGAATCATGTTGAAGCGATCAAATTGAGTGATAATGTGATGATCGGGCCTCCGAAGCTGACGCGCTTCGAGAGGGCGAGAATAGTAGGAGCCAGAGCGTTAC
>JAEHCT010000268.1 GCA_020697635.1 Candidatus Bathyarchaeota archaeon | reverse complement strand
TCCTGAGTCACATATAGACTTGGATTCCCCCTCCAGCCACTCCATGAGCTCCCAGAGCTTCACCGACGCCATACCCCTGACCCTAGCTGACGCCTTCTCGTCCCTGGCAAGCCTCATTATGTTGTATAGAAGCACGTTGTCCGCCACGTTCTGGGCCTCGCCGAGGTAGCCGTCTTCGTGGATAGCCTTCCACGTGGCTTCAAAAAGCTCGTCGATGACCTCTGCGAGGCCGGGGGCGTCTCCCCTCCTCGCGCTGTACTCCACCAGCCTCTGGGCCCTCTCGGGGTGCAGAACCCTCTCTAGCGTGACGTTGGCGGCGGTCTCGGCTGCTCCGAGGGGGTCAAAGGGATACCCCGCGTAGCCCGGGAATAGGTCTCTAGTCTGAGGGTAGCCCTGTGGACGCGGCGGTATGAGCGCCAGAACCTTCTCGGGTATGGCGAGCACCCCAGGCTGTATGGTCTTTACGAGGGCCTTCAGGGCCCGCCGCTGCTCGTCTCCCGGCACGATCTTGGGTCCATCCTGAACGTCGCCCCTCAACGTGTAGTTGTAATATAGTCCCCCCACTAGGCTCGCCGCAGCCTCAACCTGGTACCTGTGTGAGAGGTAGAGGGGGACCAGGACCTCCTCTAGGCGCGCCATGGGCTCCCCGACCTTGATCCTTCTCTCCGAGAACCTCTTCAGCGCCACGTCTCGTACATCCAGCATCCGCTCCAGCTCCTCCACTGGGTCCCGTCCGTTCACCCAAGACGCGGCGTGGGGATGAGCGCTGGCCGGCCCGGCGTCCTGGCTCGGCGCGAAGAGCAGTCCTCTTTTGAAGGCATTCCTGAGCGTCTCGTCCAGCGCCTTCTCCTCGTCGACGCCGTCGGGGAAGTCCTGGTAGCCGTAGGCTACGCTGACCTTGTCCCACTCGCCTACGCCGGTCTCGTACGCGCTGCTGAGGTCTATCTCGCCGTTCTGGTCGAGCCTGGCGAGGGGCGCCGGGTAGTCCATGACGCTGGCCCTGTCGTTTACGTGGGTGCAGTAGTTGTGGCCCAGACCCAGGGTGTGGCCCACCTCGTGGACGCTTAGCTGCCTTATCCTGGCGAGGGCCATCTCCATCATCCTGCCGCTGTCCGGGTTGTCCTCGTCGTAGTCCGCCACGAGGCCCTGCGCAATAAGGAAGTCCTGCCGTATGCGGAGGCTGCCGAGGCTCACGTGGCCCTTGATGATCTCCCCCGTCCGCGGGTCCGTCACGGCGCTGCCGTAGCTCCAACCCCTTGAGCTCCTGTGGACCCAGTTGATCATGTTGTACCTGATGTCCATAGGGTCTGCGCCCAACGGGAGGAGCTCCACCCTGAAGGCGCCCCTGTAGCCGGCCGCCTCGAAGGCCTGGTCCCACCACGACGCGCCCTCGATGACCGCAGACCTGATAGGCTCAGGGATCGCCCTGTCGACGTAGTACACGATGGGCTCCACCGGCTCGCTGACCTTCGCCGCCGGTTCCTTCTTTTTCAGGCGGTGCCTGCAGATGAACCGCTTCTCGATGCTCTCGTCCACGGGGGACGCGTAGTCCTTGTACGTTATGCCGAAGTAGCTGGCTCGTGGGTCGTACTTCCTCGGTTCATAGCCTTCTCCGGGGAGCTCTATGAGGCTGTGGTGTTGGCGCACGGTCACTATCGTAGGGTCCGGTGAGACCGATTTCACCCATTCGCCGGGGTTCTCGCCTACATAGGTCAGGGTGGCTTCGAACTCCGTGTTCCTTGGGAAGTTCCTCGTCCGCGGCAGATATACCGCGGACCGGGACTCGTCGAGCTCGTAGTCGCCCTGCTCCTTCTCCTTGAGTCGAGTCGTCACCCGTTTGGCGTCACTGAGGAGGAAGCCCGTGGCGTCCACGAGGACCCTTCCATCCTCCTCTGCCTCCACCTTGAAGCCCCACCGGACGCTCTGGGCGAAAGCCTCCTCCACCGCCTTGGCCTCGTAGGGATCGTCGCTTAGGGCCCTGAACCCGTAGTTCACCTGTGTGAGCAGCACCTTCGGTCCCACCCTCTGGAGCTTCACCACGGCTCTTGCGCCAAGCTGGTTCCTGTCTAGGCCGATGTCGTTGCTGCCGATCCCCGCTGTGAGGCTGTTCACGTAGAGGAATTCCTCATCGAACCTGTCAACCTCCAGCCATATCTTTCCCTCCCGTTCATCCCAGTAGAACGTATAGTAGCCGGGGCTGATCTGCATTCCCTCGACTTTCTCTGATATTGTCGGAAGTTCGGCTCCTTCCTTCTCATCTCCCATCTCGATCATGCACCTGATGATCTGAACTGCGTGTCGTCGAGTTAAATAAGCATCGAGAACGTTCTAAGAAGCCCCTCTATCTGCGGGTCTTACCTAGCACGATGCTCACAGCCGTGCTGTGGCTGCATTTGCCCTTGTCGCGGAACCCTGGGCATGTGCACGAGAAGCCGCCGTGAGGG
>JAEHCT010000267.1 GCA_020697635.1 Candidatus Bathyarchaeota archaeon | reverse complement strand
CATGTCTGATTCCGATCACTACCGGGAGATGGAGAAGAAGTACGTCTACGGGACCTGGAGGTACGAGCACACCTGGAACCCCATGGTCGTGGACACCGCCGAGGGCGTATACTTCACCGACCTCGACGGCAAACGAGTCCTGGACTTCAGCAGCCAGCTCATGTGCAGTAACCTCGGCCACAGCGCCGAAGAGGTCAAGCAGGCGATGGCCGAGCAGGCAAAGAAGCTCTGCTACGCCGCCCCAGGGTTCGCCACGGTGCCAGCAGCTGAACTCGGTAAGAAGCTCGCCGAGATAACGCCGGGAGACCTGTCTAAGAGCTTCCTGACCATAGGCGGGGCCGAGGCAAACGAGGCGGCAATCAAGATCGCGAGGCTATACACCCGGAAATCTAAGCTGGTGTCCAGGTACAGGTCGTACCACGGCGCCTCCTCAGGCGCGATAGCGTTGACTGGCGACCCCCGCACCCAGTACGCGGTGGGGATGCCGGGCGTCGTCAGGGCTCCAGACTGTTACTGCTACCGTTGCCCCTTCGGCAAGGAGTATCCGGGATGCGGTGTAACCTGCGCCGAGTACATCGACGAGATCATCAGGATGGAGGGACCAAAGACCGTGGCGGGGGTAGTCATGGAGCCCATCGTCGGCAGCAACGGCATACTGGTGCCGCCTAACGAGTACATGCCGCGGGTCAGGGAGATATGCGACGACCACGAGGTGCTGCTTATCGACGACGAGGTCATGGCGGGGTTCGGCCGGACGGGTAAGATGTTCTGCGTGGAGCACTGGGACGTGGTACCGGACATCATGACCATGGCGAAGGGGATCACGGGCGCCTACATACCCATGGGGGCGACCATCACCACGAGGAAGATCGCGGACTACTTCGACAGGCCCGAGAACCTGTTCGTACACGGCCAGACCTACGCCATGCACCCCCTGATATGCGCCACCGCCCTCGCGGCGATAGAACAGTACGCCAAGTACAACCTTGTGGAGAACGCCGCCAAGATGGGTGAGGTCCTGGGTAGGCGGCTCATGGAGCTCAAGGAGGACCACAGGTCGGTGGGTGACGTGAGGGGCAAGGGCCTGTTCTGGGGCTTAGAGCTCGTCAAGGACCGTGAGACCAAGGAGCCCTTCGTGACGAGGGCGCAGAAGTTTGACCCGAACATGCTGAAGCGGATAAGCGGGGCGTGCATGGAGCTGGGGGTCTACGTGGCCAACATCATCAACATACTGCTGGTGGCTCCGCCGCTGGTCGTCGGCGAGGAGGATATAGAAATAGGTGTAGCGGCCCTGGACGAGGCCCTTAAGGTGGCCGACAGGGAGGCTAAGTGAGGCTCCTGAGGAGCTCCACCCTCTTCCTCTTCCCCCTGACAAGGTGCTCGAAGGTGTCGGGCAGGTCGGGCAGCAGCTCGCCGGAGGTCTTCGCCGCGTCCAGGCAGAACCTTATCATCGTCTCCTCGTTTCTGAGCGCTGTCGCCGAGTCTTCCGAGAGGGATTCACCGCTGAACTCTTCCAGTACATAGTTTCCGGGGTCCAGCTGGTTCGGCGTGATACCCACCTCGAAGGCGTCTGTCACCCCGAACCTGTAGGCTCTCTCGACTCGCCCCATGTGTCTATTGTTCTCGTCGGCGAGCCGGTTGAAGACGTCCCGGTGCTCTGGGTGCCGCTCAGCCAGCGCCAGGTATCCCTCGGCTGACTTCCTCTCCAGCTCTGCGTGGTGGCTAATGATCTGGCTGGTGGTCCTGAGCACTAGGGCCACCGTTGGATGACGACCTTGTTCTCGGTGAAGAAGTCGACGGCGTCCTTGCCTTGGCCGTGGAGGTCTCCGAAGAAGCTGTCCTTCATGCCGCTGAAGGGGAAGAACGCCATGGGGGC
The DNA here is from genome assembly GCA_020697635.1 of Candidatus Bathyarchaeota archaeon. Classification (GTDB taxonomy): domain Archaea; phylum Thermoproteota; class Bathyarchaeia; order TCS64; family TCS64; genus RBG-16-57-9. The sequence continues at coordinate 621 of JAEHCT010000267.1, read as the reverse complement.
GGCGGTGCCTATGTTTACGCCGATGTTGCCGCACTCCACGTCGTACTGGAACCTCCGGGCGGTGCCGCCGTCCCTGGTGAATACGCTGGCGGCGTTGCCGTAGCTGCTGCTGTTCACCATCCCGATGGCCTCGTCCAGGGTATCCGCGGTGAGCACGCTCATCACGGGGCCGAATATCTCCTCCCTAGCGATGGTCATGTCCAGGTTGACGCCTTCGAAGATGGAGGGGCCGAGGAAGCATGTCTCCGGGTACGGGTCGCAGCTGAACTTCCTGCCGTCCATGGTGAGCTTGGCGCCCTCGTCGAGGCCGGACTCTATGTAGCCCAGCACCCTCTTCTTCCGGTGCTCAGCCTGGAGGGGCCCCATCTGGACGCCTTCCTCGAGGCCGTAGCCCATCTTAATGGCGGCCGCCCTCTCCTTTATGATCCCCAGGGTCTTGTCCATGAATCCCCGGTCGTCTCCTACGAACACGAGGTTGGCGCCGGCGAGGCACCTCTGCCCAGTGTTGCCATAGAAGCTGGACATCAGCGAGGAGACCGTGAGCTCGACGTCGGCGTCGGGGGTCACGACGAGGAAGTTCTTGGCGCCGCACTGGGCCTGAACCCTCTTGCCGCGGGCCGC
>JAEHCT010000266.1 GCA_020697635.1 Candidatus Bathyarchaeota archaeon | reverse complement strand
ACCCGTGCGGCCACGCAGCTCGCCGAGGTCCTCAACGAAGAGAAGGAGGTGGACGCCCACGCCTATATATTGGGCTTCTTCTTCCCGTGTCGGCCCGACTGCCCCAAATCTACGGAGAATGGGTTCAGGTGGCACGACGAGTTCTCGAAGATGGATGAGAGGCTGGGCGAGATGTACGCGGAGCTGCTCGGGGTTAACGCCACCATGGTGCTCAGACAGCCCGAGCTCATCAACAGGTACCTATCCCAGTTCCAGAAACCCGCGCCGGAGAAAGACGGCGAAGACGGTTAAATACAGGTAGACAAGATCAAGACTGGTTGCTACACGGTGGACCCCGACGACATAGCCAACGTTTTTCCGCTGGACCTCGACGCCACGAAATCAGTCCTCGTCGAAGGGTCCGGCAGAGAATCATGGCTCTACAGGGTCACGGAGTCGAAGCTTGTCCCGGAGGGCGAGCCGGTGGGAACCGTGTACATCGTGGACACCCGCGCCGGCGGGATGGTGGCCTGCCACCCCCACATAGTAGGCGATGACCTAAAGACCCTATGCAGGGAAGCGGCGAACCACTTCGTCAAGGCAGCCAGAGCCGTGAGGGTGTTAACCGAAGACGCGGTGATACTCCACATACTCAGGGCGGGGGCGGGGTACATGGTGGCTGAAGTCATGAAGGGAGCCCCCATAGTAGACGTCAGGACCGAGTACAGGACAGACGGGTACAGGGCCCACTCAGACGACCCGAGGAGGCTCGTGGTCTCCTACCGGCACTACCCCGAGGGCTTGAACGAGGCAGCCACCATCGTTGTACCGGACACCTACGCCACGGGGAGGTCCGCCGAGGTCGCGCTCCTCGACCTGATGGGGAACGGATTCAAGCCGGACAGAATAATATTGTACGGGTTCATAGCCGTCCCTGCGCTGGTTCGTCTCGGCGCCCTATGCGAGGAACACGGCGTAGACCTTCACAGCTTCGCCATATGCGACCTCGCCCAGCTGGCCCACAACAACTACGACATGTGCATCTACGGCCCAGACGAGAGCCTATACAAAGAGACCCGCCGCAGAAGGGCGCTGGGTAGCGTCATCGACAGAGCAACGCTTCAGAGGCTCCTACCCAGCTACATTCCGGGCCTCGACCAGCCCGGCGACTGGTCAGAGCGCCAGAGCCTTCTCTTCGACGGAGTCACCAACAGGAGCGGCAACATCAGGGGCCACCTCGTGAAGAGCATCGGCCTGATCGAGACGCTGATGGGGATGAACGCCGGCGAGGAATGGTACACAGAGACACATGAGGCCGCCGCAAATGCCGAACTGGGGCTCCTGAGGAAGAGGCTCATGGACAGCGGCGATCTTCAGCTTAAGTAGTTTGACTACCGCGAGGTCGATAACGGATGCAGGATAATTTCTAGGCAAACATCATAACTCCTTGGCGTCATCATTCAGTTATGAGCGTCGAGTTCGGCGTTTTCATCAGCCCTGAGCGCCCCAGCTACAGAGACATCCTGGGCGATGTCCTGGACTGCGAGGCCCTAGGGTACCACAGCGCGTGGACCAGCGACCACGTAATTGGGATGTACCAGAACCCCGGCGACCCCAGGTTCGAGTGCTGGACGACGACCGCGGCGCTGGCGGCCAACACCTCCACCATAAGGCTCGGACAGCTGGTCCTCTGCAACCCCTTCAGGCACCCCAGCCTCCTGGCGAAGATGGGCGCCACGCTGGACGCCATCAGCGGCGGCCGCCTTATACTGGGCCTGGGAACCGGGTGGCACGAAGGCGAGTTCAGAGCCTACGGCTACCCATACGAGGGCGCCGCAGAACGGGTGAGAAGGCTGGACGAAGCAGCCCAGATCATCAAGAAGATGTGGACAGAGGAGGCGCCGAGCTTCGAGGGACGGTACTACAGCATAGAGGATGCCTACTGCTCGCCGAAGCCTGTCCAGAGGCCCCACCCGCCGCTCATGCTGGCGGGGAGCGGAGAGCAGCTGACGCTGAGGACTGTGGCTAGGCACGCCGACATCAGCAACTTCGCTGCATGGATGGGTTCACCCAGCGACTTCGAACACAAGGCGGAGGTGCTTAGGCGTCACTGCGTGAGGGCTGGCAGAGACTTCGAAGAGATACGGCTGTCGTGGGCGAACTATACACTGATAAGCGAGGACAGGGGAAGCGCCGAGATGAGCCTCGACCAGTACACGAGGAGCATGCAGGCCAGGTACGGCGGCGCCGCCGGGGACAGGAGGCCGCCGCTCTGCGGGACACCCGACGACGTCATAGAGCAGATGCAGGCGTACATCGACGCCGGCGTCACCCTGTTCATCCACAGGTTCATGGGCGAAGACTTCAGGGAGGAGACCATGCTGTTCGCGGAGGAGGTCATCCCCTCCTTCAGCCGAGCCTAGGTTTTATCAATCAACCCGCTTAGCATGTGGGCGGGGCCACGCATGCGAGCTGGAGACCGGCGTAGGGCTCTACATGGGTCACAGGATACTCGTGGAAA
>JAEHCT010000265.1 GCA_020697635.1 Candidatus Bathyarchaeota archaeon | reverse complement strand
GTCGGCGAGCCGGTTGAACATGTCCATGTGCCCGGGGTGTCGCTCAGCCAGCGTCCGGTACCCCTCGGCTGACTTCCTCTCCAGCTCAGCGTGGTGGCTTATTATCTGGCTGGTGGTCCTGAGCACTAGGGCCACCGTTGGATGACGACCTTGTTCTCGGTGAAGAAGTCGACGGCGTCCTTGCCCTGTCCGTGGAGGTCGCCGAAGAAGCTGTCCTTCATGCCGCTGAACGGGAAGAACGCCATGGGGGCGGCGGTGCCGATGTTTACGCCTATGTTGCCGCACTCTACTTCGTACTGGAACCTCCGGGCGGTGCCGCCGTCCCTGGTGAATATGCTGGCGGCGTTGCCGTAGCTGCTGCTGTTCACCATCCCTATGGCCTCGCCTAGGTCCTCCGCGGTGAGCACGCTCATCACGGGGCCGAAGATCTCTTCCCTGGCGATGGTCATGTCCAGGCTGACGCCTTCGAAGATGGATGGGCCGAGGAAGCACGTCTCCGGGTACGGGTCGCAGTTGAACTCTCTGCCGTCCATGGTGAGCGTGGCGCCCTCCTCGAGACCGGACTCGATGTAGCCCAGCACCCTCTTCTTCCGGTGCTCAGCCTGGAGGGGCCCCATCTGGACGCCCTCCTCGAGGCCGTAGCCCATCTTTATGGCGGCCGCCCTCTCCTTTATGATCCCCAGGGTCTTGTCCATGAACCCCTGGTCGTCCCCTACGAACACGAGGTTGGCGCCGGCGAGGCACCTCTGCCCCGTGTTGCCATAGAAGCTGGACATCAGCGAGGAGACCGTGAGCTCGACGTCGGCGTCGGGGGTCACGACGAGGAAGTTCTTGGCGCCGCACTGGGCCTGAACCCTCTTGCCGCGGGCCGCAGCCTCCTTGTAGATGACGTCCCTCCCTATCTTGGTGGAGCCCACGAAGCTGACGCCCTTCACGCCGGGGTTCTCCAGGATCTCCGAGACGGGCTCGACCTCGCCGTTGACGAGGTTGATCACGCCCGGGGGGAACCCGGCCTCGTCGATGAGCTCGGTGAGCTTTATCATGCTCAGAGGCGTCCACGGGCTGGACTTGATGACGTAGGTGTTGCCGGTGGCAACCGCGTAGGGCATGTACCAGAGGGGGACCATGAAGGGGAAGTTGAAAGGCGCCACGCACGCGAAGACGCCGAGGGGCTGCTTGATGAGCACCTCGTCGATGCCCCTGCTTATGTCCTCCGCGTTGTAGCCCATCATGAGGCTCGGGATGCCCGTAGCCATCTCCACGTTCTCGATGCCGCGGCGCACCTCGCCCCGGGCCTCGTCGATGATCTTGCCGTGCTCCATCGTCAAGACTCGGCCGAGCTCCTCGAAGTTCTCCTCCAGAAGCTGCTTCAAGCTCATCAGGTAACGCGCCCTACTGAGGGGGGTCGTCCTCCTCCAGCGCGGGAACGCGTCCTTCGCCGCGTCCACGGCCGCCTTCACGTCCTCTCTGTGGCCGACAGGCACCTTGGCTATCGTCTTCAGGGTCGCGGGGTTAACCACGTCCCTGGTCTCCGAGGCCTCCGACTCGACCCACTCACCGTCGATATAATTCTTAAGCTCCATCACGCCCTTGACGGGCTCCTCAAGCACAACCATAACATCATCACCGTCAGATCTTTCGCTGACTTGCAGCTCATACTATAACTGGTTACCGATTTAAAACATCGGAGACGAGGCCCCTGAGAGGCGTCTCGGCTACGAGACGACGCCCCCGGATGGCGTGCCCGACCCCGTGGAGTTAGGGATGCACCGGGTCAGACGGGTGGACGCACCTATGGACTGCCACGGCGACAAGCTTGACGGGGCGCAACCTCAGTAGAATACCCTGTTCATCTTGACCCTCTCGCCGTCGAACATGACGCCCTCCATCACGAGGAGAGCCCTCTTCATGTCCGCTCCCCCCTGGTAACCGCCTATGGCTCCGTCTGAGCGGACGGCGCGGTGGCAGGGAACCACTATCGGGAACGGGTTCGTGGCGAGGGCTCTCCCGACGGCCCGGGCGCCCCGGGGTCGACCCAGGTGCCCCGCTATCCTGCCGTAGGTGCTGACGTATCCCCGGGGGATGCCGTGCTCGGCTCGAAGCACTCCCTGCTGGAAAGGCGTGCAGCGCTCCATGGTCATGAAATCGAGGCTGAAGCTTACATCCCGTCCGTCGAAGTACCGTTTAAGGTCGCGAGTCAGCTCATCTATGCGGGGGTCATACGACTCGTCTGAGCCTGGGTAACGCCTCTTTGCCCGCTCCTCGGACGAGGCGCCCGGCTTAGATAACAAGATCTCTACCACGACGGGGGCTTCCCGTCTCTCCCAGGCGATGGTGAAGGAGCCGAACCTGGAGTCTAGGGTGGTGAGATGGGTTGTTGTGCGTCGCATCGAAGTCCTCTCCGTCGTTCAAGCTCTCGGTGGCCCCGAGCGTATTCTCTCCCGCATCTCCTCCAAGGACCCCCTCCACTCGTTTATGTCCTCCGACCACCACGTGGCCCCAGC
>JAEHCT010000264.1 GCA_020697635.1 Candidatus Bathyarchaeota archaeon | reverse complement strand
GGCAGCCCCGCCTTCAACGCGCCCTGGAGCCTAACCGGCCTCCCCTCCGTGACGGTGCCCTCCGGGCTCAGCGAGGACGAGATGCCCCTCGGCCTCCAGCTCATAGGGAGGTCTTATCGGGAGCTGGACCTACTCGAGGTGGCGGCGTGGTGCGAAGAAAAGCTGGGGTTCCCCAAAGAGCCCAAAGACCCCTACACACCTTAAAACCCTAAATCCCGCCTCAACCTACAATTATACTATGTCAGGTAAACTTCTGTTCGTCATCCAGAGCGGCCCGGAGAGCCACTACAACGTGCTCTGGGGCCTACGGATGGCTAAGAACACGTGGACCCACCCCTACGGCGAGAAGATACTCGACGACGTGAGGGTCCTCCTCTTCGGGAGGGGCGTAGGCATAATCAACCCGAAGCTAGCCGAGAGCCCGGAGTTCGAGGAGAGCATACTAGAGCTCAACGAAGCAGGGGTCGAGGTAGCCGCGTGCGTGTCCATCGCGGAGCCCCTGGGTCTAATGGAAGAGGCCGAGAGCCTGGGAATCAAGCTGGTCCACGCCTCCCAGTACGTCGCCGAGAAGGTGAGCGAGGGCTACACCGTCATGAACTTTTAAATGGTCTTGACTTCCTCGCCGCCCATGACAGCCGAGACCTCAACCAGATCCTCTAGACCGCTGGACTTCAGCTTCTTACCCAAGACCTCCTGAACCTGGAAGATGCCTGCGGGGTTAGCCATCTCTACCTGTATCTTTACGGGTTTCTGCTCTCCCTTGCCGATGTTCACCCTCTTGATGGCTAGGGCTGACACCGAGTGGATGTCGTTCTTGCCTCCCTTATAGGGCTCCCTGGACCGGCCCTCCGCTAGGTCGGTGCCGTCCCCGACGGTGACCACCCCCGCCTCGACGCTGAGGCAGGGCACCTTATCGTCGCTGGCGTAGATGGTGTGCAGCGCCTCGGACTTGAGGCGGTAGACAAGCTCCGCGTCGTAGGGGTAGACGCGGCCCAGCACCCGCTCGAGTATGGGAGCCGCCAGCACCAGGCCGTTCTGCTCGTGACGGTCCCTGTGTATGGCGTTGCCAATGTCGTGCAGGTAGGCGCCGCACAGCACGATTATCTTTGCGTTCTCGTAGTCGCCCACCCCGTTGGTCACGCAGCTGGGCTCCACGGCCTCCGACGCTAGCCTGAATATCTCCAGGGCGCTGCCCGCCACTATCCTGGCGTGGACTGGGCCGTGGTCGTTGTAGATGAGCCTCTTGACCGCCATGACGTTGGCCATCCGGAGGTAGCTCTGCACCTCGCCGTCGTTCTCGAGGAGCCTGAACGTCTCCAAGACGGCGGGCTCCTCCAGGTTCCTGTGGATCAGGCGGCTGGATACCGTGTTCATCTTGCTCTGGGGATATGGACGGCTCCGCAGAGAAAAACCCTTAGCCCTTGGGGATGGTGAACGTGAAGATGGTTCCCTCTCCTAGGGACGTCTCGAAGCCTATGGTTCCGCCGTGGGCCTCCACTATCCGTTTGCATGCGGGGATCCCCAGGCCCTTGCCCCCCTTCCTCTTCGCCATGAAGGGCTTATAGATCACCTTCACCACCTCTTCGGGGATGCCTGATCCGTTGTCGCTTATCTTCACATCGACGTGGTCGCCCCGGTCCTTTATGCCGACTCTTACGACGCCGCCTCCGGGCATGGCCTCTAAGGCGTTCTTGATGAGCTTCCTGAAGACCAGCGCCAACTTGGTGGGGTCCATGCTGAACCTCTCGACATCGTCGGCTTCAAGGGTCAACTCCACGTCGTCGGGGACCTCGAGCTCGCTGATCCCTAGCTCGTAGGCCTTGACGATGTCGGCTTCGACCATCTTCAGCACGTGGCCTTTGTAGAAGTCTCTGAAGCTGTCCAGTATCTGGGTCGTCTGCTTGAGGCTCTCCCGTATCATGGTGTAGAACATGGGGTTCTCTGGGCTGCGCTCGAGGAGGAAGATGGCGTTCTGGATGGTCTGCAGGGGGCTCCGCAGGTCGTGGGCCAGCTCGGACGAGATATCGCCCATCTCCTCTATGAGGCGCCTCTCGAACTCCTCCGTCAGCCATTTTTCCTCGTCTGGTTCGTCTCCGGGCAAAACCTGTACCCTCAGATTGATACTGAGTCATGAGTACTGATAATTCAATATATGGTTTTGGAGCCTTCCCCGCCTCTTCCACAAAGCAGTGAGGGCGTGCATATTAGCCTCTCTTAAACGTACAAGAGATAGTAAACGGCGATCCCTGCGGCGACCTCAGCCATCCATGCTGCAGTTAGTAGACGCATCTTGTTTTTCTGCTTGAAACAGGGCCCCGGCTTATCGAGCCTCCAGACCCACATTAGATAGTAACTGACGGTGAGGACGATGATCCCTGTAACGGCGTGAACCAGCACGAGGACCAGGAAACCGGAGAGGGCTACTCCCCGGATCAGAGCCCACGCTACGGGTATCATGACGAGTGCGACGCTTGCGGTGTTCAGGATGGTGCACGCCAGCATCAGGTATGCGTGTTGTAGAAAG
>JAEHCT010000263.1 GCA_020697635.1 Candidatus Bathyarchaeota archaeon | reverse complement strand
TCGTCCGTGGGTCCCTGTAGTGCACAGGGTCCCCCAAGAGGTTCCCCTTTTCATCCAGAAAACCGTAGTCGACGCCCCACGAGTCGATGCCGACACTGGAGGCGCCGCCCCTCGACCACTCTATCCCCTTGACGGCCTCCTGCCAGAGCCGCTTGACGTTCCAGCACAGGAACCTACCCCTCTTGACGGGGACATTAGGGAACCTGTGCGCCTCCTCCAAGCTGAATCCGTCGCCGCTGTAGGCGACCACCATCACCCGTCCCTGGGAGGCCCCCAGATCCACAGCTATGACCTTGGTCATCCCTACCCTACGTCTACGTCTCCACAGATATGGACCTTTACACCCAGCTCGTGGAACATGGCCGCCTTGACGGCCAACGCCTTGTCGGCTTCGGCTGCCGACGGCGCGTAGGCGACCTGTACATGGTTTGCCTTGTGTTGTGCCATGAACTGGTCCCGGGTTACGCCATGGAGGACGGCGCTCATCATGGGCCACTGAGGTGTGGTGGCTTCCCATCTGCGCTGGGTCTCCTCCTCTGGTAGATCTGCCACGGTTCCTCTGCCGATATCCATGTGAAGGCCATCGGGTTTCACGTAGACCCTGCTCCACACGATCTCGCCGGGCTTGCTGTCGCCTTTGAGAGTTCCTCCGCCGAGGGGGAAGTACATGGGCGGCTGCCGCTCGCTGCTGGCTCCCTTGTATCCGCCTTTGAAGTGACTCGGGGGGGCGCTTCCGCTGATGAGGAACACCCAGACATACTGATTCTTGTACCAGTCTCCCCACCTCACGTCGTGAAGGGTTGTAGCTGGATCAAGGCCCATGGCTTTCCAGACCCTGTTGGTGATCAACGCGTCCAGGCCCGCGCCCTCGTCAACCTCGTTGAAATGGGGCAAAGCCTCTCCCGCGTAGAGTTCCTCGCCGGCCTCCTCGTGGTACACGGGTGGCCGGTCTACGTTGTTGAGCACCCCCTCAGCTAGGTCGCTGGCGGGCACCATGTCTTTGAGCCCCTGCTGGTACTGGATGCCTATGAAGGCGCAGCCAAACTCGTCTGCGATCCTGACGGCACTGAGATACATCTTGCACTGTTCCAGTATTTGCCTGTCCGTGAGCTCTGTCGCCTCGTCTGTGCCTGTGACGAACTTCATGCCTTTCGCGCCGAGCCAGTCACGCACCGCTTGGGCTTCCTCGTCACTGACTGTGCGCATCTTGGCTACCAAGGCGCTCTGACTGAGCCGCTCCTTGTAGACGCCGAGGGGGTTGAGCAGCTCGTCCTCGATGATGCCGTTATACATGCCCATGCAGCCCTCGTCGAATATCCCCATGACGGCTTTATCGTGCTTGAGTTGTCTCGCCAACGCCATTCCCAGCTTTTTCTCGGGCTCGGGTAGCTTCGCGGGGTATAAGTCCCGTACGTGGCTGGTTTCGTGGGTTATCTTTCCCTCACGCAGCCAATGTCTGATGCCGTTGAGGAAGAACTCGTCGTCAAAGTGTTCGCTCCAGATGGTGCTGTACTCGGCCCCCATCTTGGTCAGACAGGCGTTGAGGTTCAGCATCCCCACCAAGCCGGGCCACTGGCCGCTCCAGTTGGCGAGCGTCAGTATAGGTCCCCTGTGGTCTCTCAGCCCCGCCAGTACATGGTGGCTATACTGCCACACCGACTCGGCTACTATAACCCTTGCGTCTTTGGGTATGTCTTTGAATACGTCCATACCCATCCGCTGGTTCCAGATGAAGCCGTGCCCCAGCTCCGGGTCGTAGGGGTGGCCTCGCATAACGTGGTATCCTTCCCGCTCGAAGACCGCCCTGACCTTGTCCTCCATCTCCTTCTGGGCTGGCCAGCACTCCTGGTTCGCGCTTAGCCTCAGGTCGCCGCTGGTGACGAGCACGATCTCGTTGGAGGCGAGGGGCTCAGGCTCCTTGACCTCTGGTAGAACGTATGAATCCATGTGATGAAAATGGGTGCGAGGGGTGATAAAACTTAGTCTCGGCGCCCGGCGCGGTACAGAATGTCCTTGACGCTGAGGATCTCAAGGGTAGTGGTGAGGCCGGGCGCTATGAGGGTCGACCCTGAGACAATGGATATGACGTCGTTCTCGTGGATATATCCCTCCTCGATGCTCGTCTTCACGGCGCGGATGACCAGCTCGTCTCGGTCGTCTGTCCACGGAACTTTCAGGGGTTCCACCCCCCAGTACAGGTGCATCCTCCGGCTCACCCTAGAGTCCTTCGAGACCGTTAAGATCCGTGCCTTCGGTCTATGGGTGCTCACCATGAGCGCGCTGAAGCCGCTTCTGGTGACGACTATAATGGCTGACGCTTCGACGGCCTCGACCGCCTGAGTAGCCAAGTCGCCGATGATGTTTGGGAGGAGATCGCCCCTCTCCGACGGCTCTCTGTGGGTAATCTGCTCCTGCACCACCCAGCCGATGTTGTTCATGGCGCGCACCGCCTCGACAGGGTGCTTGCCTATCGCCGTCTCGCCGCTGAGCATGATGGCGTCGGCGCCATCGAGCAGCGCGTTGGCGACG
>JAEHCT010000262.1 GCA_020697635.1 Candidatus Bathyarchaeota archaeon | reverse complement strand
CCATGAAGGACCTTGAGAAGTTTAACGAGTTCAGGCACAGTATGAACGAGGCCATACTGGGCTGCGGCCACCTGGGCTTGAAGCGTTTCTGGGCTCTGGACAGCCGCGCCTACGAGCCGAACAACCTGGACGAGAAGACTCTGGAGCTTCTGGGCCTCACCACGAGCATGGTGCTCCGGTGCGACGACTGCGTCACCTACCACGTCGTCCGGTGTGTCCAGCTGGGCTTCACGGACGAGGAGCTCCACGACGCCCTGAACGTGGCCCTCATCGTAGGCGGCAGCATAACCATACCTCACATCAGGCGGGCCTTCGAGACCATGGAGCGGTGCAGGGAGCTGCAGAAGACGGACCCAGCGCTAGAGAGCCTCCTGTAACCCACCCGACACCTATTTAACCATCAACAATATCTAAAAGATGGATGGGGAACAGCCGCAGCCTACAGGAGTTCGTCGAGGGCAGAATCTATATCATAATCTTCGTCACCGCTCTAGCTGCACGGCTGCTGGTCTGGCTGTATATTCCCGTGGACTGGAACTGGGACAGCTACCACCACTGGCAGATAAGCTACCTGACCCTAAGGATAGGGTTCGGCGGGTGGCGGCTCTGGGACCTCAACGGATGCGAGTACATCTGGGGCATTGTGCCCCACTTGGTTCAGTCCGTCCTGATGGGTGTTCTGGGATCATCCTCGATCCTTCCCTACAGGGTTCTCAACACGGTCCTCGGGGGACTGAACTCGGCTCTGGTCTACAGGATAGGGGAAAAGTTCTACTCTCGGCGGACCGGCCTGGTCTCGGGCCTGCTTTTCGCGGTGTTCCCGGTGGCCGCCGTGTTCGACGTGGTAGCCATGCAGGACACGCTTGCACTGCCGTTTCTCCTCGTGTCGCTTCTCACGATCAGGGATAACACTTTCTGGTCTGGGGCTGCGTTGGCGTTGGCAGGGCACAGCCGAACAGAGCTCATGGCGGTTGGCTTCATCGTGTTGCTAGGCTACTGTCTTCGTGAGCGCCTCTACACTGAGAGCCTGCCTTACGTGATCGGCTGGCTCGTCGTCATGGCGGTCCTCGGTTTCCACCTGTACGCCCAGACGGGGAACCCGTTGTACCCGTTGCACATGAGCCTATACAACGTGTTCGGGGGGTGGGAGCCCGCCAACCAGGGAAAGACGTTCCTGGGGCTCATGCTGGGCTGGATAGGGTGGAAGCTCAGCGTATGGCCTCGCAAGCCCACGGGGATCATCATACTGTCGCTGGGGGCGACGGCGGTTTACATGGTGCCCCGGATGGCGCGCAGAAGGTGGATCAGGTACCAGCCTCAGCTCTACCTCTTGGCCTCCGCGGCGGTGTTGACTCCTATATTCCTAACGTACCTGGGGTCAGACAACTTCAGTCTCCTGATTATGCTGAGGATGGTGAACCCTGTGGTGGCCCTCGGGCTACCCGTGCTGGTGCATTTCTCCCTCACGTCGTTGGAGAAACCTTTCCCCGATCTCAGGGTGAGGCCGGAGCACGTCGTGGCCGCCCTCTTCCTCCTCTCATACCTCTGGCTCCTGCCGCCGTACGGCGGGTACCAGGCATACGCGGAGGAGGCGTTCATCTCCGCCGACATCGTACACGGATTCTACGGCGGAGGAACCATAGTGTGCGACTACCCCACCATCAACTATAGGCTCGTGCACACGTGGGGCGTCGAGCCCAGGGCCCTCCTGGGGAACCACTACTCGCCCCACTACTATGGCGTAGATGAGCCTCTCGCATACGCCCTGTGGCTGTCGGAGAACGACAGCACCATCTGGCTCAAGACGGATTATAGGGGCGAACATGTCTTGGAGGTGGTTCAGACACATTATCCCGGCCTCTTCGAGCCGCTATACGAGGTATCGTACACAAAGATTTTCAGGGTGGACCAGGCGAAGCTTGAGTCCATCTTGGGCGAGGGGAACAGCTAAAAACCGTGTCCGCCCCACATACCTCATTCGAGGTGAAGCCATGTCGAGGTACAGGGACTTAGGAGTGGATGTGAGGAAGCCGGGCATCGACCGGTTCAAGGACTCGATAGAGAACCTTTTCCCGGGCGCCTTCTGCGTGGTCCAGCGGGACCCGGATGACCCGGAGACGGGGCTTGTGACGCACACGGACTCCGCCGGCAGCAAGCCCATCCAGGCGTACCTCCACTACAAGGAGACCGGCGACCCCGGCTGGTTCAGGGGGCTGGCCCAGGACGCCCTCGCCATGAACCTGAACGACCTCCTCTGCGTCGGCGCAGCCCCCGTCACCTTCGTGGACTACGTGGCCTTCAACACCCTGGAGATCGACAGGATCCACCTGTTGTCGGCTCTAGCCGAGGGCTTCGCTGGATGCATCGACGCCCTGAAGGCCGAGGGCGTCGGGTTGATGTTCGCCGGCGGGGAGACCGCCGACCTACCCGACCTCCTCAGGACCGTGGACGTCTGCGTCACCATCTTCGGCCGCGCCAGGCTCAACGAGTTCATCACCGGCGACAGAATCCAGCCGGGGGACGTGATAATAG
>JAEHCT010000012.1 GCA_020697635.1 Candidatus Bathyarchaeota archaeon | reverse complement strand
GCCCCACGTAGCCCATGGCGCCGCCGGCCCCCGCAGGGTTGTCCGTGCCGATCCTGGCCTTGCCGAGGCCCTTCTCCTTGATCCAGTCTGCGAACCTCCCCATAGGCTGCTTCTCGCCGGGGTAGTCTAGGTAGGTGAGGCACTCACCGACTAGAGGCGTCTGGTGGCGGAGGTGGTCGGCCTCCAGGAGGGGCCCCATGAACGTGGGCTTACCGTCCGGCTCCACCAGCAGCGCCGCCGGGCGCTCCGTTACCATGTGGTAGAAGTGGCTGAAGTAGAAGATGCTTACTCCGCTGGTGACGAGGTAGGCGTCGAAGCCCTCCGCCGCCATGTGCTCCCGGAGGACGCCTAGGCGCCTGCCGTACCCGGTCCAGCTGATCCTTAGCTTAGGCAACTTGATCAATTTCGATGGGGCTCCTGAGGATAAAACATAATCGAGGTGATAGGTTTATAATCTTCAAGTGGGTAGTGGGTTGTGGGAAGTGGGGATGGAAGAGGTCGTGGTGGATGGCAGGGGAAGAATACTCATCCCCAAGGAGCTGAGGGAAAAGGTGGGACTGAAACCTGGATCAGGGGCCAGGCTAGAGGTGAAGAACGGCCAGATCATAATCACGCCGCCACTCTCCCCGCAGGACTTCATCAGAGAGATGGAGGGCTTCATGACCGAGGGGGAGCCCATAGATGACCCCCTCAAAGTTAAACACATCTGGGAGAAATGACGCTGTTCATCGACGCCAACATCTGGTGCTACTACTTCGACGCCAGACATCCAGAGCACGAAGCCGTGAAAAAGTTCATGCGGCTAGCCCTGCTCAGCGAGACGCTGACAGTCAACACCCTGATAGTCATGGAGGTAGCCCATTACCTGAACAGAAACCTGAGCAGAGACGAGGCTAAGAGAAAAACCGATAACCTCCTGACTTTGGAGAACCTCCGCGTCCACGACTTCGACAGGGATCAGCTCGTGAAATCGCTGGACACCTTGAACAAGTATTCTCGTAGCCACGGCCTAGGTGGAAGGGACGCGACGATAATCTCAACTATGAAGAGCCATGGCGTTGAGCGTTTAGTGACTCACGATAAGGCCCTCGCAGAAGTGGCTAAACTGGAATCGGTGAATGTAGTAGATCCTGTAGAGGAATAGAAAAAGGGTTAGAGGCCGCTAGTGGCTCTGCTTCTTGAGCTGGTCCAACGGCGGCTTCAGATCTGGAGGCAGGGGACTCTTGTAGACACGCCCCTTCATCTGCCTAGCCCACTCATCCTTGGCGGCCTGAAGAAGCTTCTTGTCGGTTAACAGGTCTATGACCGTGCCCGCCATGACCTTGGACGCGAACACGGCGCCCTTCTGGCCTATGCTTGTGCCGTTGCTGGCGACGTTCTGCCAGCTGTGCCCCGGGGCGCTGACGATGGTGTAGACGGTCCTGAACTGGGTCGTAGGCATGTTCCAGGCGACTTCTGCCACGTCGCTGCTTCCGCCGCCCTTTTCGCCCTCGCCTGCAGGGTCGTAGATCCGTGTGTTCAGGTTCACGTCCATCAGCTCCATGGCGTCTGGGAGTTTGCTCTTCATGAGTCCTATCTTCTTCTTCTCCCGTGGGATGCTCTTGGCTAGCTCCGCGGCGAACGCCTCTTCTTGCTCCGTGTAGGTGGGGGCGCCGACGAGCCTCATGTTGGCGACGGCCGTCTCGGCGAGCACCCTGTTCTCCATGCCGTTGTGGACGCCGCTGAGGAAGGTCACCTTGTGGGTGGTGCCCACCATCTTGTCGGCGCCATCGGCAATGTCCAAGAGCTTCTGGTAGTACATGTCCACCAGCTCCCGCTCCGGGGCGCGGACGTAGTACCAGCTCCGCGCGTAGGGAGGCACGACGTTGGGCTCGTGGCCGCCGTCCTCCACCACGTAGTGGATTCGGGTCTCCTGGACCACGTGCTCTCGCATGTAGTTGACGCCTATGTTCATGAGCTCAACAGCGTCCATGGCGCTGACCCCCATCTCGGGGCTCCCTGCGGCGTGGCTAGCTGAACCGTAGAACTCGAACTTGACGCTGTTCATGGCGTTACCGCTTTTCAACCTAGCGCCGTTGAAGCTGCTTGGATGGTGGCCGACGCAGGCGTCTACGCCGTCGAAGACGCCGTCGCGTACCATGAAGACCTTGCCGACGAGTGTCTCCTCGGCTGGGCACCCGAACACCTTGATGGTGCCCTTCACGAGGCCTTCGTCCATCGCGGCTTTAACGGCGAGGCCGCCGCCGAGCGCCGTTGTGGCGTAGCCGTTGTGGCCGCAGCCATGACCTGGGCCTCCCTCCACCAGCGGCTCCTTGTAGGGCACGGGCTTGTTGCTTATGCCGGGCAGGGCGTCCAGCTCGCCCATTATGCCTATGATGGGGTCGCCGCTGCCGTAGGTGGCGACGAAGGCGCTGGGCATCCCGGCGACGCCCAGCTCCAACTTGAAACCCTCCTTCTCCAGCATATCCGTGAGGAGCTTCGCGGTCTTGATCTCCTGGAGGCCGACCTCGGCTAGGTTCCATATCTTCTTGTGGACGTCCACCAGCATCTTCTCGTGTTCGTCGACCCAGTCGAGGGCGACTTGTTTACCCTTAATCAAACGATGCACCGACATTATGGCGGCCTAGACGCGTTAAACATTTGCGGAGACCATCCACGCATCCGGAAGGCGTCGGAGGCTCCTCAGCTGACCCTGACGTAGCTGAGCTGGAGGTCGCTGACAAGTGAGCGGTACCTTCCCGTCACATCCTCGGCGACGAGGGGCTCCAGCTGGTCGACGATGCAGCTCATGGCGTTGATGGCGACGGACGCCCTCCTCAGATCCTTCTCCGGGATATCCCCCTCCTTGTTTGGGAAACCCATATGCTCCAGGGCTTTACCGGAGAGCACCCCGATGAAGACGCCTAGCAGGTCCTCGACGTCGAACTTGGCCAGATCCATTCCCTGTTCCGTGGACATCTTTGCATCTACACTTCTTTCTTTTTGGGTGAATTAGGGTTTTCCCGTCTCCGGATTAAAAGGAGGAGGAGAAGGCTGAGGCAGCCTGACTCAAACCCCCCTTTGTTGAGCTACGTTGAACTAGATTAACATCAGTAGCCGGAGTCCTTTCCTCTTTATGTGCTTAACCTCGTAGCCCCGGTTCCTGAAGTTCTCCACGATGAACTCCAGCATCTCGTCGTCGACCTCGATGGAGATGTCTGCGTTCACTAGGAAAAGCGCTTCATCTGGGTCGTAGACGTCGACTCCTTTCCTCTTGGTTACGCCTACGTCGTACTCTCTCACGCCCACGTGGAGGAGGGCCCCCTCCATGAGCCTGTGGAGCTCTCTCCGCCTCTCCTCTATGAAGGAAGCAACGGAGCCCATGTTACTTCATTCTTTCTCTGCGCTTGATCTCGTTGAGAGCCTTCTCGATGTGTTCCTCGGTGACTTCGATGCTGAACTTCTCCCGCATGGCCTTCTTGATCTCCTTTGGGGACGAGCCGTCCTCGCAGGCCTTGGGGACGAGGTTCACCATGTCCTCGACATAGTTCCACGGGAAGATGACCCACCGCCACGTTATCACGTCGCCGTAGTAGTCCGGCGTGAACTTGCTGCCCTCTATGTGCCTCAGCGCGGCGGTCTTCACCTCCAGGGGGTTCTTCTCATTGACGTAGTCCATGGCCACGATCATGCTCTCCCCGGTGTCGGTGATGTCGTCCACCACGAGGACCCTGCGGCCCGTCAGGTCCACCTCGAAGGGATACTTTATCCTGGCCCTTCCGTCCGGCGTCGCGGTTACACCCCAGTGCTCCACCTTGAGGCTCACGATGTCCTTCACACCCAAGTAGTCGCATAGGACCCTGCTGAGAACCCAGCCGCCCCTGGCCAGGCCGACCATGAAGTCTGGCTGCCAACCCGACGCCACGATCTTCTCTGCGACCTTCTCGCTGAGCTCGGCGAAGAGCCGCCAGTCCATGACCTCGCATAAGAAACTGTCCCCGGACATAACGTGAGACTATGGTGACAGGTTGTATTTATCTTCACGTTGGGTGTGAAGGAGAGTAACGTGTCTCGGGGCGGCTAGGTGAGCCCCAGAAGCTTCTCAGGGTTGGTCTTCACCATCCTGGATATGTCTTCGTCGGGCAGCCCCATATCCATGAGGCACGCGATGAACTCCCGCAGCCCCTCCACAGGCGTCGGCAGCGTGTAGACCCCGAAGTCTGTGCAGATGATGCAGCTCTCCGCCCCGATCCTTTCCATCTGCTCCGCCGCCTCCTTCACTCCGCCGCCTACCCCGCCGCTCATGCCCTCGTCGATGGACGCGTACTCTCGCTCCACGTAGTAGTGGGTCTTGGGTATGCTGGTGGTGTGGGTGTACGCCGCCAATGTGTACTCAATGTAGGCGCCCTTATCCGCCATGTGCCTTAGCTGGTCTAGGCCAGCCTCCTTCACCACCGCGCTGGACACCACGACACGTTCTATGCCGTACTCCTCGGCGTAGTCCACGAGCCGCATCGCCTCGGGGACGTCGACGTGGCCCGTGATCATGTAGACGTGGGGGTGGGAGGCTATGAGCCGAAGCATCTCATCCAGCTCGGGGCTGGGCGGGCCCTCGGGGATGCTTATGCAGGTCTCCAGCTCCTTCCTGAACTCCGGGTATGTCTCGCTTAGGGGCGTGAAGACGCCTTCCACGAGCCTGCCCTCTCGGGCCGCCTGGTAGTAGGTGCTGTGGGCGCCGAAGCTGACGTACTTGGCGCCGTCGCCGTAGCTGAGGGCTGTCTTCACGGCCCTGGGGTTCATGCCGCCGTAGACGGTGTTGAGTATGATGCCGCCGTAGGTCTTGAAGTCGGGCACGGCGCGGTTCACGAGCCACGCTGTGCCGTTGCTCATCTCGAAGACGTCCATGTAGACGATGGCCCTCATCCCGGCGTCCCGGGCCTGTATGGCAGCCTGGAAGGGGTCGACCCGCCTCGGACTGCTGAATATGTGGGGTCCGGCGTGGACGTGGATGTCTATGGCGCCCCCGAGCAGCTCCTCTGATCTCTCCAGGCTTCTCCCCTCCGGTAGGACTCCTTCTGACAAGTCGATCACATAGAGTACGGCGTCCCGGGTTTAATTCTTGGCGCTCATGAACCATGCTTAAAAAGTCGCCGAAAGGATGCAACTATAGGTATATGCCATGAGGTACTGCCCGAAGTGCGGCGAGGAGAACAGCGACGACGCAGAGTTCTGTAAGAGTTGCGGCGAGAACATGTCCCGGACCATAAGGTACACTAAGCCAAGGGACACCGGGTGGGGCTTGGCGAGGGCGACTGCTCTGGTGATCGGGGCGATGCTGGTGTTCACGTCCCTCGGCCTGATCCTCGGAGGAGGCTCCCTGAGGATGGTCCAGAGCACCATAGTGGACGGCGAAGGCTACATCATGAGCGGCGTCGAGAGCCTCACCTCGGAAAGCTACGCCATAGTCTTCGAGGACATCAACATAGAGATCGACGCGGACGCAGGGCCTTTCAGGGAGTGGTTCAAGGACTTGGTCATGGTGAAGCTCACCGCGAAGAACAACGACCCGGGTAAGAACGTGTTCGTGGGGATAGCCGACTACGGCAGCGCGTACGGCTACCTCGGTGACGTGTCCTACGACAGGTTCATAGAGACGGACTGGGAGTACGACCCCTGGGGCAACGACTTCCCAGACTACGTTTACAGCCACCACAGCGGGGTGGCGCCCGCGGGGCCGCCGACGATCCACAGCTTCTGGTCTGCCTTCGCGGCGGGCTCAGGCCAAGAGACGGTGACTTGGAGCGTTGCGCCGGGGAGGTACTGGGTCGTCGTGATGAACGAGGACGCCTCCCAGGGCGTGGACGTGGACCTCCAGATGGGGGCCAAGGTGCCTATACTCAAGGATCTGGGCGACGTTCTGCTCACCGTGGGCGTCTTGGTGGGCCTCGTCGGGGCCGCCGTCATATACTACGGGGCCGTCAAGCGGTAGTCCCCAAAGTTTTTCTAATGCCCCACGTATCCTACCCAGCCGAGGCGATGAGTCTATATCATACGCCTCCCCAGTCAAGGTGAAAGAGATGGAGAAGGACTACCGCAAGATGCTGGACAGGGCATACGAGGAGCTGCCCGACCAGATGGAGACGACTGACCGCTTCCAGATACCCAGGGCTTACGTGCGTCAGCAGGGACGCCGCTCATACATAATGAACTTCAAGGAGATCGCAGACGAACTCCGCAGGGACCCCAAACACCTCATGAAGTTCCTCCTCAACGAGACGGCGACGAGGGGGAACTTCGACGGCACTAGGGCCAGGTTCCAAGGCAGGTTCAGCAGCGACAGCATAAGGAACCTGATCGAGATATACACCAACAAGTATGTGATATGCCCCGTCTGCAACAGGCCTGACACCCACATCGTCCGGGAACGCAGACTCAACTTCCTCCAGTGCGACGCCTGCGGGGCGCGCAGTAGCATAGGGAAGAGCTAGCGTTGACCAAGGTCTACGTGAAGTCCATCCGCCACGGCAGGGACAGGGTTGTCGCCGTCTGCGACGCGGAGATACTTGGCAAGACCTTGGAGGGCGGCCGGGTGCCGTTCACGGTGAGCGAGGGCTTCTACAAGGGCGTACTCGGCGAGGTCGAGGAGGCGCTGGACGCCATGAGGCAGGCCACAATCTGCAACCTGGTTGGGAAACGGATCGTGGAGGCAGCCATAGAGTGCAAGATGGTGCACGAGCGTGCCGTCATATACTTCGGGGACATCCCCCACGCCCAGATCGTGAGGCTCTAGTAAGTTTCTTTTAGCCGTGCAGTGTATTCCTCACGGTGAAGTTTTTTGGATTATAAGGTCAAGGACATTGGGCTCGCCGAGCGGGGCGAGCTCCTCATCGACTGGGCTACCGACCACATGCCCGTGGTGAGCCTCATAAGGAGGCGCTTCAAGGAGGAGAGGACCTTCGAGGGCGTGACCATGGGGGCGGTGCTCCACTGTACGAAGGAGACGGCTGTTCTCGTCAGGGCGCTGGAGGCGGGGGGCGCCGAGGTAGCCCTCGCCGGGTCCAACCCGCTGTCCACCCAGGACCCGGTGGTGGCGGCGCTGGCGTCCACCGGCACCAAGGTCTACGCGTGGAGGGAGCAGACAGGCGAGGAGTACGGCTGGTGCATCGACCGAGTCATGGACTGGAAGCCCCAGCTCACCATGGACGACGGTTGCGACTTGGTGAGCAGCGTCCACAGGAAGCGGCCCGAGCTCATCCCCGACATCAAGGGAGGCAGCGAGCAGACTACCACAGGCGTACACAGGCTCAGGGCCATGGAGAAGGACGGAGCCCTCAAGTACCCCATGGTGGCCGTCAACGACACATCCACCAAGATGATGTTCGACAACAGGTACGGCACAGGGCAGAGCACCATCGACGGTATCCTCCGCGCCAGCAGCGTCATGATCGCGGGAAAGACGTTCGTCGTCTGCGGCTACGGGTGGTGCGCCCGAGGCATAGCCATGAGGGCCCGAGGCATGGGCGCCAATGTCATAGTCACCGAGGTGAACCCGCTCCGATCGCTGGAGGCAGTCATGGACGGTTACAGGGTGATGCCCCTCATCGAGGCGGCGCCCCAAGGCGACATCTTCGTCACCAGCACCGGCAACGTCAACGTCATAGACCTGCACCACATAGAGCGGATGAAGAGCGGCGCCATGATGGCCAACGCAGGCCACTTCAACGTCGAGGTCAACATACCCGCGCTGGAGAGTCTCTCCGAGGACAAGAGGCGGATGCGCCCCGACCTAGACGAGTACCGACTCAAGGACGGCCGGAGGCTCTATCTGCTGGGCGAGGGTAGGCTGGTCAACCTGGCGGCGGCG
Organism: Candidatus Bathyarchaeota archaeon; assembly: GCA_020697635.1. GTDB lineage: Archaea > Thermoproteota > Bathyarchaeia > TCS64 > TCS64 > RBG-16-57-9. Next base: position 6,713 of record JAEHCT010000012.1, on the reverse strand, counting down.
GAGGGCCACCCCAGCGAGGTCATGGACATGAGCTTTGCGGACCAGGCGCTGACGGCGGAATGGGTCTGGGAGAGCCCCAAGCTGGAGGTGCGTGTCCACGACGTCCCCGAGGAGATCGACAGGCAGGTCGCCCGGCTCAAGCTGGAGACCATGGGCGTGGGCATAGACGAGCTCACCGAGGAGCAGATCAAGTACATGAGTAGCTGGGAGGAAGGCACGGCCTAACCACCCACAAATAATTCTTTTCACAGGTCGAGTGTCGTTGACGGCGGATGGCTTCAGGAAGTATCTTCTAGCCGGCGTCGTCACGTGGGTGGTCGTCGACTATACCACGGCGTTCAACCCCGACGTTCAGAGGTGGCTCGACCACATGCCCCTCATATGGGTGTTCTACGTAGGCTACCCCCTCGTCTTCGCCCACCTCATCTACAATCGAGGGTGGAGCGACAGATCGATATTCCTTGCGATGATCGCCGGAGGTTTCTTCGTGGAGATAGTCTGCTCTAACAACAGCCTGCTCTACACCTATCCGATCATGTTGATCATGATCCCGGTAGCCTTGGCGATCTACGGCGTCGTCACGTTTATCCCTAAATGGGTGGTGGAGGGAGAGTTGAAGGCCAGGTGGAGGACGACGGCGTTCCTTCTTGCAGTCTACATCGTTGTCGCCGTGCTAAACTACTTCAACAAAGCGGGCGCCCTCTAGAGGAGTTCACGCGAGGTGAACGCCGTCGCTGGTTCCCTTCAGGATGCCTTTCTCTATGAGGAACTCTATGCTGTTCTCCGTCTCGTTTGGCGTGAAGCCTTGGCGCCCCATCTCCTTCACAAGCCAGCCGGGCTGGTAGACGAAGCCGGGGATGCGGACTGTCCTGACTATCTGGCGGCTGCACGCCTGTATACGGTTCTCGTTCTTCATCAGGGGCCCCCTGATGGTCTCAACCCGGCTCGACAGCGGCGCCGCGGGTACCCCGAGGCTCCTCTTGACGTGGTTGTGGAAGTCTTTGGTCATGCTGCCCCCGTGGCAGGTGAGAACCCTCTTCGGCTTGCAGCGGCGTATGAACCCGAGGAGGCCCCTGTAGTCGGCGTGGTCGCTCAGGGGGAAGGCGACGCGTTTCTTCCTGAATAGGAGAGCCCACCCGCTGACGAGGGCCACCTCGACTTTGTCCGCCACCATCTTGCTTCTCTTGGGTGTCACGATGGCGCACTTCCTTGACTCTATGAGTTCCTGTCCTTCGTCGCTCTTGGAGTCCACTGAGTCCAGGTTGTACCCGACGCCGCGGTAGACGTCGGTGACCCGGGACGCGCTCTTGGCGGTGACCACGGGGAGGTTGGTGTACTGGTTGAGGATGCTTATGATCTCCTGGGCGTTGCCGATGCTGTCCGCCGTGAAGACGGGTATCCTGCCGCTGAGCACCGTGTTCACTGCCCACTGGTAGACCTCGACCGCGACGTCGTCCCGTTTCGGGAACTGGAACATGGGTGATCCGAAGGTGGTCTCGATGATCAACATGTCGCAGTCCACCGCCTGGGCGGGGTTCATGGTGAAGGTGTCCTCGGTGCACATGTCCCCCGTGTAGAGGACGGTGCCCTCCGGCGTGTTGACCTCGTACTGGGTGCTCCCGAGGACGTGGCCGCTGTTATGCACCCGTACCTCGATGTCCCCCAGCTTCACCTTGTCCCCGAACCGGACGGGGTTCAGGTTGTCGAGGCGGTTCCACCCCATGGCCTTCAGCAGCTCGTAGGTCTCTGGGGTGGCGTACTTCTCGCGCTCGGGGTGCTTGAAAGCGGCTGCGTGATCGGAGTGGGCGTGGGTGACGAAGGTGGGGTAGCTGTGGCTGTTACGGGTGGGGTCGAGCATGACGCCCTGGTCGCCGTACTCTACCACTATTCCGCCGCGTTGTCGTACCTTCAACTCCAAGCTGGGCCACCGGAGACGATTATATATGGATAACCGAGTTGCCCCAATAAATTATGTGGGGTTATTTATACCAGTTGGTCACCGGGTCTGAAGCATCAGTATGGCCTGGGCCAGGTCGCCGCCGCTCTGCTCGAGGGCCGCCCGGGCCTTCTCCATGCCAACGTTTGCCTGCTGGGCCACCAGAAGCACGTCCTCCTCGGGTATCTCCAGGGGCTCCTCCTCCGCGGGCTCCGCCTCCGTCTGTGGCTTGCGCTCCGTCTCTCTGCCGCCCGCTATCTGGTACATCTTCTGGCCCTGGACGTTGATGCTGGTCACCGTAGGCCCCTCTATCACTATCTCACGGTTCTTGCCCTGCAGGATCACCGTGTGCACGTCGCCTACCTCATCCATCTTCATGCCCATCTGCTTCATCATGCGTCGGGCACGTCGCGAATCCATCCTAGCCAAAAGCTACACCCAGAGAAAGGAGTGATAAGATGCTTTTAAATCTCTAGTTGGAGGCAGCCTTCACAGTGGCCTTCAGGAGCAAGGCTATCAGCATAGGGCCCGTTCCCCCTGGCACCGGCGTGTATGCGCTCGCCTTCTCCAACGCCTCGGGCGACACGTCTCCATACACCTTCTTGCCCTCGTAGGTGTTGCCGTTGTCGATGACGATGACGCCGGGCTTCACCATGTCGGCCGTCACGAAGTGCTTCCTCTGGATCTCCGTGCTGACGACGTCTGCCGTCTTAAGCAGCTCGGGGACGTGTGGACATCTTTCGCCTGCACGCGTGACCCGCACCTTCATGTTCATGAGGTACGCCGCCAGAGGCTTGCTGAGGAAGTTGCTGGAGCCCACGACCACCCAGTGCTTGTTCTCGGGACTCAGGCCGTACCGCCTGAAGAGCTCCATGATGGCCTCGACGCCGGCTGGCGGATACGTCTCCTCGCCCATGAGTATCTTGCCCAGCGTGTTGGGGCTAAGCCCGTCCACGTCCTTCTCTGGGGCGATGGCATCCACGGCCTTCAGCTCGCCGAGCCCCTCAGCGAGGGGAAGCTGCACCATTATCCCATGGATCTTCGGGTCCTCGTTGAGCCTCTGGATGAGGGCGACGAGCTCCTCGTCCGTGGTCTGCTCCAGATGATGAAACTCGGCATAGATGCCCACCTTCTCGGCGCGCCTCTTCTTGAGCTTCACGTAACGGGCACTGTTCTTGTCGCCGCCTGTGAGGACGAGGGCGAGGCCCGGAGTCACCCCCCCGGCCTTGAGCGCCTCCACCTCGGCGGCTACCTCCTCCATTACCTTCTCGGTGGTCTCTCTTCCGTCCAGCACTAGGGTCATATTAACTCAGACCTTTGATTACACCATTCTCGTCGATGTCCATATCGTTTGCGGCAGGCTTGCTGGGATGAGCAGGTAGGGTGCTGATGTCGCCGCAGTACGCCACGATGAAGCCTACGCCAGTGCTGGGCTTGAGCTTCACTATGGGCAGTACGTAGCCCTCCGGCGGCATCCCCTGGATGTTCTGGTTATCGGTGAGGCTCAGCGGCGTCTTAGCCATGCAGATGGGCATCTTGTCGAAGCCCAGCTTCACGATCTTCCTCAGATCCTTCCTCGCTTCTGAAGACAGCTCTATGTCGGCAACCTTGTACATCTGTGTGGCGATGGTCCTGATCTTCTCCTCGACCGGCATATCCAGCGGGTACAGGTGGTGGAAGTCGCTTCCCTTTTCCACCTCCTCAAGGACGAGCTCGGCGAGTTCCACGCCTCCGGGGCCGCCTTTCAGCACTGTGTCGGTGAACGCCGCGGCGACGCCCTCCGTCTTCGCCCAGTTGAGGACCACATCGATCTCCTTCGGGTCGTCTGTGTAGAAGTGGTTCATGCACACCACGACGCGGAGGCCGTGCCTTCGGGCGTTGTCCACCTCGTTGGCGAGGACGGGCAGGCCCCTCTCGACCGCCTCGGGGTCAGGGTCCTTGAGCTCCCTGTACTTCTTCCCGGCGTGACGCTTCAGCGCCTTGATGGTGGCGACGATGACGACCAGATCAGGCTTAAGCCCGCCCGCGCGGGCGGCTATGTTGCAGAACTTCTCCATGCCCAGGTCGGCTCCGAATCCCGGCTCCACTATTACGTAGGGAGCCAGCTTGAGGGCGGTCTTGATGGAGGCGAGGCTGGGGCAGCCGTGGGCGATGTTCGCGAAGGGGCCGCCGTGGATGATGGCGGGGGTGTTCTCGAGGGTCTGCACCAGGTTGGGCTTGACTGCGTCCCTCATGAGGATGGCCATGGCGCCGACGCCGCCGATCTCCTTGGCCTTGACGGCGGCGCCCTTCCCGTTGTAGGCGACCGTGATCTCCCCCATCCTCTGCTTGCAGTCCATCAGGTCGCTGCTGATGGCGTGGATTGCGCATATCTCGCTGGCCGTGGTGATCTCGAACCCCGTCTCGTAGGGGACGCCGCCGTTCTTGTCGCCGAGGCCGACGACGATGCTCCTGAGACACCGGCTCTCGATGTCCAGCACCCGCTTCCACATCACAGACTTGAGGTCGATGCCCAGCTTGTTGCCGCGGAAGACGTGGTTCTCCATGAGGCTTGTGAGCAGATCGTGGGCGCAGGTGACGGCGTGGAGGTCGCCCGTGAAGTGGACGTTGATGTCCTCCATGGGCAGCACCTGGGCGTAGCCGCCGCCCGCCGCCCCGCCCTTGATGCCGAACACCGGTCCAAGGCTCGGCTGCCGCAGGACTACTATGTTCTTCTTGCCGACGATGCCGAGCGCCTGGGCCAAACCGACGGCCATCGTGGTCTTGCCCTCGCCGGTCTTCGTCGGCGTAACGGCTGTCACGATGATGAGCTTCCCGTCTGGTCCGCCCACCCGGTCCCTCAGCACTTGGGGCTTGATCTTCGCCTTATACTTACCGTAGAGCTCGATGTCGTCCTCCGTCAGCCCGAGGCTGGCGGCTATCTCTGTGATCGGTTTGAGCTTCGCGCTCTGAGCGATCTCGATGTCAGCTGGAATCACCATTATGAATCTTACAATAGATGATGAACCCTTTTAATAAGTTAACGCGATTTGAAGATAAAGTTACACGAAAAAAAAGGGGGTGTGGCTATACGCCCTCGTGGAGCACCTTGTACTCCTTCTCCGGCCCCGACTTAGTCAGCGACCACTCGAAGCCGCGCTGAGTGGTGACGTACTCGGGCCAAGGCAGATCTATGGGCGGGTAGAAGTCCTTAGGGAGCAGAGGCGCGATCCACTTGGAGCCGCCGACGCCGCCGCCGGTCCTCTCGTTGAACTCCTCCCTAGCCTGAGCCAGCTCGCCTGGATGGGTGATCAGGTCGACGATGGTGACGCCTATGGTCTTCGCGGCGGTGACTATGCCGGGGTCGACGCACGGGGAGTACCCGTTCATGGCCAGCCTGATCCACGGGGGCAGAGGCTTGTTCGGGTCGGGGTTCCTGAGCACGGCGTTGGCGGTGTTCAGACGCGTAGAAGGCGCCGTCCACTGGTAGTCCACGTAGTCGTCTGAGCCCTGGGTGGTCACCCAAGCCGGGAACTTGTACCTTATGTCCTTGTCCACGTAGTCTATGGGCGCTATTTTCTGACACGCCTCCGTCAACGGCTCCTCCATGGGCTCGAAACCAAGGTTCTCCTGTATCTTGCGGCCGAACTCCCGGGCCTCCTCGCCGAACACGGGTGGACCCACGGTCTGCAGGTTCCTGTACAGCACCTCAGACAGCTTCTTGTTGCTAAGGCCGACCCTAGTCCTGGCGATCATCCGCTTAGTCACCCTGGTGCCCGTGATCTGCGCCACTCCCTTGGCGGTGTTGTCTAGGACGCTGGAGATCTGTTCCTGCATCTCGAGCAGCGGCGCCCTGTGGGCGTACTGTATCTGCGCTATCTTTGGGGGCAGGTTGTCGGAGGTCGCCTGGCCGCCCACCATGATATACTCGTTCAGCGTCCAGTACGCCGTGTAAGGCAGCATAGAGTCCTCGACGTACTTGGTAGCGGTGTACATGAGGCACACTGCGTCCAGCGCGGCGGGTATCCTGCCGCCCGCGTGGCCCAGTATGTTGAACGGCACGTTCCTTGGCCTGAACCAGTTCTCGGGGTGCAGGGCCTCGAATGTGTAGAGGGTGTTCCAGTAGCTGGCGGCGTTGATCTCGTACCTCACCATGTTGTAGCCTGACGGGTGGTAAGGGATCGAGGCGTCGAAGTCGTCGAAGTAACCCTTGGCAGCGTGAACGGGCTTTGAGCCGCACACCTTCTCCGCGGGCTCCCCGAACAGCTTGAGGGTGCCCTTCAGCCTGTGCCTCTCCATGGCGTGCTTGGCGGAGAGGAAACCGAAGAGTGCGCCTGTTCCCAGCCCCGAGTGTGGGTCGGTGTGCCCCGCCGCGTAGGGGTGAAGGTTCTCGTCCCTAGGCTTCCGGTGAGGTACCGGGGCCTGGCTCATCCCGGGGACGGCGTCGTACTCGGCGAAGCCGCCGATCACGGGCTTCCCCTCGCCCCAGACGGCGCAGAAGGCCGTGGGCATCTCGCCGCTTCCCTCCTCCACCGTCCAACCGTCGTCCCTTAGCAGCTTGACGTAGGCTTCGGCGGACCTGTACTCCCTGAACGCGGGCTCAGCGAGGTTCCATATCTCCACGTGAAAATCTGAGAGCCACTGCCTGTTCTCGTCGACGAAGCCCAGCGCAGTCTGCTTCTCTTTCTGGATCTTACTCAAAACAGCCACCAGCAAAGAGTAGGGGCCCAGTATATAGAATCTTTACTGGCGACCAGCGGCTCCCTCACCCAAAACTTATCTTGGTATCAACCAGAAA
>JAEHCT010000261.1 GCA_020697635.1 Candidatus Bathyarchaeota archaeon | reverse complement strand
GCGCCATTCTACGTCCTGGGACCCCTTGTTACAGATGTTGCCCCCGGTTATGACCACATCGTCGGCGCCATTGGCGGGGCGGTGGCGGCGATGGCGGGGGCGGACTACCTCTGCTACGTGACGCCGACTGAACATATCGGCCTGCCCGACGTCAAGGATGTCCGAGAGGGAGTGATCGTCACGAAGATAGCCGCCCACGCAGGCGACATCGTGAGGCGGAGGGACGTCGCCATGGAGTGGGACTATAACATGTCAAAGGCCCGCTCCGAGTTCGACTGGGAGAAACAGATAAGCCTCGCGTTGGACCCCGCGAAGGTGAGGCGTATCCGGGAGAAGCGCTCACCGGGGGAGCCGGATGAGGAGGGCTGCAGCATGTGCGGCGACTTCTGCGCCATCAAGATACTGAAGGAGTACACGAGGGCCGAGCATTGAGGCACTGCACCATGTTTACTATGTTGACTGGAAGTGAGTGGATCGGGTCGAGTTAAGATGAGCGTGAAGATACCTAGAGCACTGACGATAGCGGGCTCAGACTCCGGTGGAGGAGCGGGCATCCAGGCGGACCTGAAGACATTCGCCGCGCTGGGAGTACACGGCATGACGGTGTTGACCGCAATCACCGCCCAGAACACGGTGGACGTCACGGCGGTACAGGACGTCGACGTGGACGTTATCCGGGCTCAGGTCAAGGCGGTGGCCGAAGATATCGGCGTCGACGCCGCCAAGACGGGGATGCTCCACACCTCGGAGATAATAGAGGTGGTCGCCGAGGAGATTGAACGTTACGGCTTCCCCGTCGTCGTGGACCCAGTCATGATCTCGAAGAGCGGAGCCGCGCTGTTGAAGCCGGAGGCTAAGGATACTCTCGTCAAGAGGCTTCTGCCCCTGGCGACTGTTGTCACCCCCAACGCCATGGAGGCGGAGGCTATATCAGGGGTCAAGATCGCGACCCTGGAGGACGGGAGGAACGCCGCCGTGAAGATCGCGACCCTGTCAGGTGGAGCTGTGGTCGTCAAGGGGGGGCACATCCTCCATAGGGAGGGGAAGGCTGTCGATATCCTGTTCCATAAATGTGAATTCACTCTTCTCGAGGCTGAGCGTTTCGAGACCAAGGACACCCACGGTACGGGCTGCAGCTTCGCCTCGGCCGTCGCGGCGGAGCTTGCGAAGGGCAACAGCATCCCTAAGGCTGTCACAGTCGCGAAGGAGTTCGTGAACAACGCCATCAGGTACAGCCTACGCCTAGGGTCTGGCTCGGGTCCTCTCAACCCCATGGCCAACCTCTGGAACGACGCCGAGAGGTCCAGGGTGCTCACCAACGTGGGCGAGGCCGTCAGGCTGCTGGAGTCCTGCCCGGAGATTGCCCCTCTAGTGGCGGAGGTTCAGATGAACATCGGGATGGCCCTCCCCTACGCGTCGACGCCCCTGGATGTGGCGGCGGTTGAGGGGCGGATCATAAGGCTAAAGGATGGTGTAAAGGCCACGGGCTGCCCCGGGTTCGGGGTCTCAGGCCACGTCGCCCGGACCATCCTCGCCGTGAAGCGCTTCGACGACTCCATCAGGGGGGGCATGAACCTCAGGTACTCCCCTGAGGCTGTGGAGGCCTGCGAGGCTGTGGGGCTGGTGGTCTCGTCCTACGACAGGCGTGAGGAGCCCCAGGAGTACAAGGAGATGGAGGGGATGACGACCTACTGGGGCGCCTCGGAAGCGGTGAAGAAGGCTGGGAGGGTGCCCGACGTCATCTACCACCTGGGGGACTGGGGGAAGGAGCCGATGATAACCCTAGTGGGGAAGAACGCCGTCGAGGTCGCCGAGCATGCGGTGGCGGTCGCAAGGAAGCTGGCGTAGTAGCGTATTCCTGCATCCGGGAGCCTAGCGCTCCCATCCTTCGCCCCTGTAGGCCATCTCCCAGAAGAGGTGCTCGTACCTGCTGCTCAGCATGAAGTGCTCCCTCATCCGTTTCCTCGTCTCGGGTCCAGAGGCCTCGGCGTACCTGTCGGTGACGTCCCTGTACCACTTCACGAGGTCGGCGTAGGACTCTGAGCTGTATATCTCAGCCCACTCCTGGTAGAACGGCTGCTCCCTGAGGGCTGGGCTGTCGACGAGCTGCTCCCCTATGATCTGGTATGTCCACATGCACGGCAGCATGGCCGCTACAATCTCTCCGATTGTGCCTGAGTAGGCGACGTGGAGTAGGTGGCGGGTGTATGCGAGGTTGGCGGGTGCCAGCTCGGTTCCCCGTAGGACATACAAGGGTATCCCGAGCCTCCCGCCGAGCTCCTCCAGCCTCTCCACCTCGCCTGTGAGGCATCCGTTCAGGAGGGAGGCGAAGATGCGCATCGTCTCCACATCATCCGCCTTCGCCACGGCGAGGCCCAGGCAGCGGGCGAAGTCCGCGAGGTAAGCGTAGTCCTGGCGTATGTACTCCTTGAACTTGTCGAGGGGGAGGGTGCCCTCGGCCATCTCAGTGAGGTAGGGGTGGGCGTATATCGCCTCCCAGATCTCGTAGGCCCCCTTCCTGAGCTCGTTTGTGTATCTCCTCTCGACCATTGG
>JAEHCT010000260.1 GCA_020697635.1 Candidatus Bathyarchaeota archaeon | reverse complement strand
GCGACCTGATATTCTGGTCTGCGATAACATTGACCGGCCCGCTTATGCTCACCAGAGACGAAGCCAAGGAATAGCCTCGCCCACCCGGAGTCTCTGCCGCGTCCGTCGACGGTAAAACAATTTATGCTCAGTAAAAAAGATGGGAAAAGGGCTAGGTGATGACTCCCTTCTTTCTTAGTGCCTTAATCTCCTCCGCGCCGTAGCCCAGCTCGGAGAGTATCTCCTCGTTGTGCTGGCCTAACATGGGAGCAGCGTCGGCGGCCGCCGGCGTCCTCGAGAACCTGATGGGGAAGTTGGGCTGACGCACCCGCCCTGCACGGGGGTGCTCCACCTCCACGATCATCCCGCGGGCCTTTACCTGAGGGTCCTCCACGACCCCGTCCAGCTGGTATACGGGAGCCACGGGCACGTTCGCCCCGACGAGGGCGTCCACGACGCCGCGCACCTCCTTGTCCTTGATCCACCGCTGCAGGTCCTCGTTCGACTCCAGATCGCTGCCCGTGACCTCCTTGAGCCTTTCCACCTGGCCGCCCTCCGCCGCCACGTAGACGTAGCCGTCCGACGCCTTGAAGAATCCGAACAGTATGCCCGCCGTGGGTCTGTCCCTCCAGATCTCCCACGCCAGCTTACCCTCGACCAGGTAGTTCGAGAGAGGGATGCCCGTCATGGCTATCATGATGTCGAGCTGGGCGACGTCCACCAGCTGCCCCTCCCCCGTGCGGTCCCTGTGCCTGAGAGCCGCGAGGATGCCGACCACCGCCCAGACGGCCGGGTCTAGGTCTCCATGCCACTCCGCCGGCCTCAGGGGCGGGCCCTCCGGGTCGACCAGGTCGCCGGTGAGCCTCATCCAGCCGGACATGGCCTCCGCGACGGGGGCGAAGCTGGGCCGGTCCCGGTAGGGGCCGTCGACGCCGAAGCCGCTGAGAGCCGCGTATATGATGTCCGGCTTCCTCTTCCGCAGCTCCTCGTACCCCAGCCCCAGCTTCTCCATGGTGCCCCTCTTGAAGTTCTCGACGACGAGGTCGGCCTTCTCGAGGATCTCGTAGAATATCCGTTTCCCCTCCTCGCTCTTCAGGTTGAGGGTCATCCCCTTCTTACACCTGTTCAGGTACATGAAGGGGGAGCTCTCGCCATTCACGAGCGGGGGGTAAAACCGGGACATCTCGCCCCACGGCGGCTCTATCTTGATGACCTCGGCTCCCATCGAGGCAAGGATCATTGTCGTGAAGGGGCCGTAGTAGACGTGGCTCAGGTCGAGGACCCTCACGCCTTCGAGAAGCCTGCTCAAACCTGCACCTCCGTTGTCAACATATCTCGCCGCCGTCCAGGGCCAGAAGCCTGTCCCAGTTCTCCGTGGTGATCCTCTGTATGGTGTCCGTCTCCTGCTCGGTGAGGTGCCTGAACCTTCCCTGTATCTTCAGGGCCTCCGAGACCGGCGCCAGCTCCCTCGGCTTGTAGGTCAGCTTGAACCGCCTGCCGTCCTCTATCTCGTAGAGGGGCCAGAGCCCCGACTGCACCGAGAGCCTCGACACCTTTATCGCGTCCTTGGGGTCGAACCCCCATCCGGTGGGGCAAGGCGCGTGTATGTGCATGTACTTGAAGCCCTTCAGCCCCTTGCCGTACTGTATCTTGGCGGTCAGGTCCTCGGGGTAGGCCACCGACGCCGTTGAGACGTAGGGCACACGGTGAAGCGCCAAGATGAACGGGAGGTTCTTCTTAGCCTCGCTCTTGCCGCGGCTCTTCTCGCTTATGGGCGTCGTGGCGCTTCTCGCCAGCAGAGGCGTCGAGCTGCTCCTCTGTCCCCCCGTGTTCATGTACGCCTCGTTGTCGTAGGTGAACCAGAAGACGTTCTCGTTCCTCTCCGCGGCAGCCGAGAGCCCCTGGAAACCGATGTCCACGGTGCCCCCGTCCCCGATCAATCCCGCCACCACCACGTCCTCCCTCCCCAACAGCTTGTAGCCCCTGGATAGGCCCGTGAGGAACGCGGCCGCTCCCTCGAACGCCGGCGCGTAGAAGCTCGGGACCCTGATGTTCATGAAGCCCGGCGCACAGGACGCGACCTCCACACGCGCCGAGTTCCTGCCCAGCGCCTTAAACACCAGCCTGCCCACGATGGACCCGCCGCAGCCCTGGCACGCCGGGTTCCCCGGCCAGACCGCCTCCTCCTCAGGGATGTCCCCTATGCTAATTTTCTTGCTCACATCATACACCTCCTACACCCAGGTGACGAGGGGCTCAACCTTCTCCCCCCTCGCCGCCTTGAGCGTCCTCTCCGTTATCCTCGTGATGTCCTGTACTCGGACCTCGTTCCCGGCCAGCCCGACGTGGTAGCCGAGGACCGTCGGACGCTCGTCCAGCCCGTAGACGGCGCTCCGGATGCTGTTGAAGGCCACGCCTCCCTCTCCGAGGGAGATGTTCCTGTCAAGTACGCCGATCGCTCTCACGCCCATCCCTATCCTGGCGAACTCCTCGGCTGGGAACGGCCTGAAGGTCTTCAGCTTGACGAGGCCAACCGGCTTGCCGTCGCCTCTCAGCCTGTCTATGGCGGCCCGTG
>JAEHCT010000259.1 GCA_020697635.1 Candidatus Bathyarchaeota archaeon | reverse complement strand
ATACCACCGGGTAGTGGTGAACCATATCCATCATCTCCCAGGTGACCCCCGTGAGGCCGGTTCCCATGCTATCCGCCATGCCCCATACGGTCCTCCCCGCGCCTCGGCCGCTGTGCCGGTGATAGAGGCTCGCGAACCAGAGCGCCCTGTCCGGGTTCAGGCAGCCGCCCGCGACTGCTATGGGGGTCTGCCTTGCTCTCAGGCGGAGGGCTCGGCCCATGACGAAGGGAAGGAAGCCTCCGAGGTGCACGAGGCCGGGGGTGGCTACTCTCCGTGGGGCCATGTGGAGGCTCCGCCAAGTGTACGTGGTGTCGCCGTCCACGATCATGACGGTCCCATGCATTCCCGTCTCCTCCTTCACGCGTTGAACGATCTCCTCCGCCGCCTCCGTGGGCTCCCGTAGCGGCAGGCAGACGTAGCTGTAAGGTAGGTTGCTCGCGTCTATCCCTCCCTCCGAGTAGTGCCTCAGGCTCTGCGGTAGGCCGGCGTACCAGATGGCTGTCTGTTTGTGGGCGGCTCCCTCCACCTTCGGGTAGTTCCTCAGGTTCTCCATGGTCTTGTCTTTAAGCTTCGTAAGCCTGCCCAGCGGGCCTCCCCAGACTCTTCTCGTCCAGGTCCCCGCGAGGAACCGGGCCACGAGGCCGGGCCGGACGCCGGCCTCGTCCACGAGGTTCCCCTGGGCGGTGGAGATTGCCTTCTCGCTGACCGCCAGGATGTCGCCGTCTCTCAGGTAGGGTCTTACTGCCTCAACGATCTCTCGGCCGTAGTCGGTTCCCGGGCGCCAGTAACTGGTTCTGATGGGTTTGATCCGGATCTTCATCCCCGGTCATGCTACGGCTTGTATCTAGCCACAAGATAGTCCTTGAGCTCAGCTACGGCGCGTACCGCCGGGGCGTCGTGGTCGTAGTCCAGGGAGGGGATCCCCTTCATGTCCGCCTCTCCGACGGCTTCGTCGTAGGGCACGTAGGCCACCAACGGCACGCCCATGGCCTCCATGTTCTCCTCGATGAACCTCCTCTCGGTCTCCTTGCCCACCTTGTTGCCTACGGCGAGCACCTCCTTGATCTCTATCTCCTCGGCTAGCCTCAGTATCCTCCGCATGGTGTCCATGGACTTCATCCTGGGCTCCACCACCACCAGCATGGCGTCCATCCTCCTCGCCGTGCCCCTGCCCAGGTGCTCTAGGCCGGCAACCATGTCCATTACCAGCACGTCGCCCCTCTGTATCAGGAGGTGCTGCACCAGCACCCTGAGCAGCGCGTTTGCCCCGCACATGCATCCGGTGTCGCCGCCCCTCACGGTGCCCATTACCAGGAGCTTGACTCCGCCCGGGGCGTTCACGCCGAACCTGTCCACGATGTCGTTCACGGTGGGCGCCATGTTGAACACCGGTGCGTACGCCTCCTCCGAGGAGACCCCCGTCTTCTCCTTGATGAGGGCCTCGTTCTCCGTGAGCGGCACTATGCCGTCTGCTACGTCGCTGGGGACTCCGAGGGAGTACGCGAGGTTGAAGTTGGGGTCCGCGTCCACCGCCAGCACGTTGTACCCGTCCGAGGCGAGGAGCCTGCTCAGGGTGCTCGCTATGAACGTCTTCCCGACGCCGCCTTTCCCGGCTACGGCTATCTTCACGGCTTCCACCTACCTCGGGTACCCCACCTTCATGGCTATGGCCTTCACGGACTGGTAGGTGGGGGAGTCGTCGGGGAGATCCAGGAGGGACCTGCCGGCGAGGTTGTACTCCGTTATCCTAGGGTCCGCGGCTATCCTGCCCAAGTACTCGAAGGGCTGTTTGCGGGCCTCGCCGTCGAGGCTCGCAGGGAACCTGTAGCCGCCGACGAGGTAGTAGTTGTCGAACTCTATGTCCACCTCCTGCATTATCCTGTGGCTCCGCTTGGCGTTGTCGAAGCTCTTCTTCGACGGGTCCAGTATGTTGAAGACGTCGCTCACCTTCTTGGTTATCCGCCTGTTAAGGTGCTCGACGCCGGCGGGGGAGTCCACTATGACGTGCCTGTAGTTCTCGGCCCACTTCTCCATGATGATGCCCAGGCTCCTGTCGGGGAGGCAGTAGCACCCCGCGATCCACTTGGTGCCGACGCCGAGGAAGTCGAAGTAGCCTCTGCCTTCGTACAGGGTCTCCTGGAAGAGGAAAGGCTCTATCTTGTCTGTCGGCGTCATCCCGGTCATCCGCGTCATGCGGCGCTCCTCGAGTATGTCGGATAGCACGTCGGCTATCGACTTCTTCCTCTCGGCTGCGAGGTCTATCCCCAGCATCTCTGCGAGGCTCTCGTCGGGATCGGAGTCCACGAGGAGCAGGGGCTCGACCCCAGACTCCCCGAGGAACCGTGAGAGGAGGGTCGTGAACGTGCTCTTCCCTGTCCCGCCGCGCCCAGTCACTACGATTGTGTCACCCATATGTTTCACCAATTATATGCCCATAAGCTAGGTTTAGTTACGGGCTTCGCTCTGTGATACATGGATGTGGCGGCTTTAAAACTAACCACCGCTGAGGGTGGGGAAGTACTGCTTGGCTCCCGGCAGGTACAGCGCCATGCTGTACTCG
>JAEHCT010000258.1 GCA_020697635.1 Candidatus Bathyarchaeota archaeon | reverse complement strand
GAGAAGGCTTGGGAGGCGTCACTGGACTCCATCCACAGGGGCATAACCGAGCGAGAGTTCGCCGACGTCTGGCAGACCACCATCATCCACGAGGGCGGGCAGAGCAACTCGTACCTCGGCGCCTTCTGGCCGCCCGTCGCGTTCGGCCGACGCACAGCCTTCCCGGACATAGCCCAGCCCTCCAACTACAGGCTACAGCCGGGGGACATAATCCGCTTCGACGGCGGGGCCACCTACATGGGCTACCCCTGCGACATGGCCCGCGTGGCCGCCTACATGGAGGCAGGGGACAAGCTCAAGAAGTACTGGCACGCGATACACGCAGGGGAGCAGAGGGCCGTCCAGATGGCTCAGCCCGGAGAGGACACCGCGAGGATATTCGACGCCGCCGTCGACACCGTCCGCAGGGAAGGCATACCCCACTACAGGCGGCACCACACCGGACACGGCTGGGGCATCGAAGGCTACGACCCACCCACAGTAGACCGCAAAGGCGTTAAGCTCACGGAGGACATGGTGCTCTGCTTCGAGACTCCATATTACGAGGTGGGCTGGGGCGGCATACTACACGAGGACGTCGTAGCCGTCAAACCCGGGGGGCCACGGCTCCTCTCCAGCCCTGAGGACACGCTCAGGGTCGTCGGGTAGCCGGGTCTAGGTCACGTAGTGCTTCGTCGTGAGGTACCTGTCGCCGCTGTCATGCATGACCGTGACCACCCGCTGGCCCCTGTCCAGCTCCTCAGCGATCCTAATGGCCGCCACGACGTTGGCGCCGGAGGAGACGCCGGCGAAGACTCCCTCCTCTCTCCAGAGTCTCTCAGTCATCTCGACGGCCTCCTCGTCGGTGATGGTGACAACCTCGTCGATGAGCCCCGGCTTCATGAGCATCTCGGCTATGATCCCTCCCTCTATCTCGCTCACCGGGTAGGGCCTGCCCGGCTTCATCTCCTTCTTGGAGCCCGGAGGGATGGCGCCCACCACCCTGGTTTTACTGTTCTTCTCCTTCAGGACCTCCGCCACGCCCATGAGGGTGCCCCCGGTGCCGATGCTGGCCACGAAGGCCTCGACCTCGCCGCCGGTCTGCCCCAGTATCTCTCTTCCCGTGTCTCTCTGGGCCTCCACGTTCGAGGGGTTGGCGAACTGTCTGGCCCACCACACGTCGGAGTTCTTCTTCTCCAGGGCCAGGCAGATTCTTCTTCCAGGTAGCTCTATCTCGGCGCCCGGCACCCCCCTCCTCAGGTCCTCGTACTCAGCCGGGGATATGGTCCTAACCTCGGCGCCGTACCCCATCATCAGGTTCTTCTTTTCCTGCCCCATCTTCCCGGGCGTGGTCTCGTAGATGACCACCTTGTAGCCCTTCAGCGTCCCTATGAAGCTGAGGGAGGTGCCCGTGTTCCCGGTGCTGGACTCCAAGATGGTGTACCCCGGCTTCAGTTGGCCCAGTCTCTCGGCGTCCTCTATCATCCGGAGGGCCACCCTGTCCTTGATGCTCCCAGTGGGGTTCAAGTACTCGGATTTCACCCAGATCTCGGCCTCTAGGCCGGAGGTCACCTTGTTGAGTTTCACGAGAGGCGTGTTGCCTATGAGCTGTAACACGCTGTCTACCGTTTTCATTTAATGGAGGATCGCGGGATCCATTATTAAAGAGGATGGGCGCCTGCTAGGTGAAGTACTTGGGCGGGTGCGCCAGCAGGCAGATGCTTGACTCTGGGCCCACCGACACGGCGTTGGGCTCCATGAGGATGACGCCGTCGTGGGGCGCGTGTACCCTGTCAATCTCTTCGCCGAGGAAGTCTAGGACCCTGCAGAGGAGCTCGCCCTTCTTGACCTTGGCCTCCACCCTAAGGCACGGCTCAGGGTGTATGATGCCGGCGCCTTTGCCTCGTACATGGGTGTAGTACTCGGTCTTCCTCCACCTTGGCGGCCGTTTCACGTCTCCCTCCACCACTCCGTACCGTCTCATGCAGTTCAGTATGCCCTCTACTACGCGGTCGGAGCTGGCTCTGATGGCGTCGTAGCCTCGGCACCCTGACCCCGACTCTATGAAGACGTTGGGGATGCCCGCCTCGGCGCACGCGTGGTTGACGGTGTCCTCCTTGAGCCTGGTGTGCTCGGACTTGCTGGCGATGATCCAGTCCTCGGTGCAGGCTACCGCCTTAGCCATCTCCAGGGTCTCGGGCACGTCCTCGCTGTAGACCACCCGGGGTATCTGCTCCTTCATACAGCCGTGGAGGTTCACCGTGAAGTCGCACTTCTTTATAATCTCCGTCCAGAAGGTGTGGACCGCCCTCCTGGTCTGGGACATGGAGCCCGGGTCGCCAGGGAACTGCCTGTTCATGTCCACGTACATGAGGTCGGTGGGGCTGCCCCGAACTCCCCCGTAGGCGAGGAACCCCGGGACGTTTAGCACGGGGACACCCACGAAGGTGCCCCTCATTTTCTCGGGGTCCAGCCTCCTGGCCAGCTCCAAGACAGTGTAGGCTCCCTCCTGTTCCTCCCCGTGGATGCAGCCGTCCACCTCGAAGACGGGGCCGTCATCGACGCCCCTGACGACGACCACGGGTATGTGCCAGAAGT
>JAEHCT010000011.1 GCA_020697635.1 Candidatus Bathyarchaeota archaeon | reverse complement strand
GATCTGGAGGGGGTTGAAGTCAGGCTCGTCGATCTCGATGAGTCCCTTGGCGCGATCGAAGTACCTGATGACGCTGTCACCCTTGGGGGTGATCTCGTAGTACTTGCTTGTCCGCTTGTCCTTCGACTCGGACGCGTCGACTTCAACTATAAGATCTTGGGCCACCATAGAAGAGAGAATGCCCTGAAGCAGCTTCCATGACAGGTTGGCGCCGTACATGATGCGTGTGGGTTTCTTCGTGCCCTCCTTGATCACCTTGAGTACATCTAGGTATATTTCGAGCTTAGATCGCCTGCTTTTCAATATTGACCCCTACTGAGACAATCGTTCGACGGATATCCCCTATAACCTAGAGTGTATAGGGCACCCCTACAAACATGGTTTACAGTTCTAGAGGAGTATCCGCGATTCATGTTCTTCGTTCTCCCAAGGCGGAGTATTATTAAAAAGGAATATGGATTACCAGTAAATTTACAGGGATCGATGAAAAAAACCCGAAAACGGGTCCAGACGCTGAAAAACGCTATTTCTGGAGGGGGATCAGGCACAGGAACACGAGGGGCCTGTCGCCCGTGTTCTTGAAGTTGTGCACATCGTTGGACTCAACAAGCAGCACGCTGCCGGGCCCAATCCGTGTCTCTCCATTCTTGGAGACGGCTACAGCATCTCCCTCCAGCACGTAGACCTCATGCTCCCACTCGTGAGTGTGGTAGGGCGTGCTGCCGCCGGGGGCCACCTCGAACCGCCTCATGGCGAAGTTAGGTGCACCATTCTTCTCGTTGATGAGCCACCTTATCTTCACTTTGTTGGCTGGCGCCGGGACGTCCAGATTCTCTACCTCTGTGTAATGAAAGTGCTTCATGACGGAGAGTACATGGAGTACTGTATTAAAAACCCATTCTTAACTTTAGGAAAACTCTATATGAGAAGCCGACATCCAGTGAGCATCCATGGAGCGAAGAGGTCTGCGGCAGAGGCTGGAGGAGTTTGCTTACGAGGTCCCGGGGATAGTCTTCTGCATGGTCATCGCCTTAGCCTCGTTTCTCATCTGGAACGCGTATAGGCCGATAAGCGCCCTGATGTGGTCGTTCATCATCGGTATCGTTGTCTCTAACCTGATCGACCTCTCTGAGGGCCTTCGATCCGGGGTGGGGTTCTGCTCATCGCAGCTCCTGAAGACCACCATATCGATCCTAGGGCTCGTAACAAGCGCCAAGGTGTGGTCAGAGGTTGGGATAGGCTTCGTCAACGCCTTGGTGGTCATCACGTTCTCCTTCTTCGCCAGTATCATCATTGGGAGAAGACTGGGCCTGAGCAGCCGTCTATCCATCCTCATAGGAGTCGGGACATCCATATGCGGGGCGTCCGCCATCGCAGCGACCGCCCCAGCGATAGAGGCGAAGGAGGAGGAGATCGGGTTAGCGATCTCAGGTATAACGCTGTTCGGCCTCATCTCCATGTTCCTGTACCCATACCTTTTCTCGAACACGGCGGTGAACCAGCTGCTTCTTAACAACCCAACAGTTTACGCCGTCTGGGTGGGCTCGGGTGTCCACGAGACAGCCCAGGTCATCGCGGCGGCGTGCACATTCAGCAACGACTGCCTCCAGCCCGCTCTGGTGATCAAGTCCATCAGGATCTTCATGATAGGGCCCGTGGTTCTGGCTTCGACGTTCCTCGTCAACAAGCTCGAGTCGGGGGGCGGTCAGCTCAAGCCGAGGCTCGTCATGCCTCTATTCGCTGTCCTGTTCGTGGTGAATTCGGTCATCAGCGCCGCGTTGGACAGCTACGCGCCGGCTCTTCCGTTCCTTGACTTTATGTGGACGTTCCTCAAGGAGTCGCTGAAGGCGTCGCTTATCCCGTTCCTGCTGGCCATCTCCTTCGCGGGTGTCGGGTCGAAGGTTAGGTTCGTGGACATAGCCAAGCTAGGGATGAAACCCTTCGCCTTCGCCGCCTTGATGGCGGTTTTGGCGGGAGTGCTTGCGCTTGGGATGGCGATAGTAATCGCGCCTTACATAGCATAATAGCTTGGCTGAGTGAAGAGTAAAGGCTTGAAGTCGACGATGGTAACATAGTGAAGTAGGTTGTTAGATCGATCTCCACCTCTCGATCAGCTCTAAAAGCTCTTCCCTAGTGGGTCCTCCACGGGTCTCCTTGCGGGTGGCCTTGAAGCTGCCGGCGACGCTGGCGTGACGGAGCGCCTCGATGTCGTCGAGGCCCTCCACCTTGGCGGAGGCGAACCCGCCGATGAAGGCGTCGCCGCAGCCAACCGTGTTCACCACCCTGAGCCCCAGCTCTTCGAGGGGCACCGCGTCCATGGATACTGTGGCCCCGGTGGAGTCGAGGCAGATGGTGGAGCCCTCGGCGCCGTGCTTGATGATCGCCTTGACGCCTCTGACGTGCTCGTCCAGCCGCTCCATGACCTCTCTAGGGTCGCTGGTGCCCAGCAGGTTCTCGTACTCCAGGTGGTTCAGTATGAAGTAGTCCGTGTTTCTCAGGGTAGGCAGCAGAGTCTCCAGCCCGTGCTCCGCGTAGACCCCGGGGTCCCACATGACGGTGACGCCGTGCATCCTGCAGGCGGTGGCGAGCGCCTCGGCGGCCTCTATGGGCGGGTCCATGATGACGCAGACGCTGGCCTGCCTTATGAGGTCAAGCCGCTCCCTGTCACGGAAGTGTTTGGCTGTGATCCTGAGGTTGGCGCCGAAGTATGTGTGTATCTCGTTGGCGCCGTCGGCGCTTATGCTGATATAGGCCTGCCCCGACTCCTCGCCGGGGACGATGAGGATGCCGCTGAAGTCCACTCCCTCGTTCCTGAGGATGCTTATCTGCTGCTCCGCGATGGGGTCCTCCCCCAGCGCACCGATGAACGCGACGCTTCCAGGCCCCAGCAGCCGCGCCGCGGCCACCGCCACGTTGGCGGCGGTGCCCCCCGAAACACGCTGTATCTCTCTCACGGGCACCTCCTCACCCGTCCGGGGGAGCCTCTCCATGAACAGGTTGATATCCCAGTTTATGGCGCCGCAGCAGATGAGGTCGACCATCTAGCCCCGGGCCACCCTGTCCATTATGAGCCTGTGGAAACGTTCAGCGTCTACCTCGACGATCACCTCGGCGTTGACCTCCTCCTCAACGACTCTGTGGTGTCGGCGCTCGACGACGGTCATGCCCCGGGTCAGCTCACCGCGGGTCTCAACGTCCACCCTGCATCTCTGGGTCTTGAACATGGTGGGGTCGACGAGGTACGCCACGGCCATGGGGTCGTGGAGGTTGAAGCCTTTGAGCCGCTCCACGATGCTCCTGCAGAGGTCGACTACGAGCCGGGATCGCCTGGTGTCCAGCGCCTCTATCTCCTTGAACATCTCAACGCCCATGCGGTAGTCGGGGTGGGTCGTGGTGTCGAGGCCGGCGCAGACCATGGGGATGCCGCTGTTGAAGACTATCTTCGCCGCGTCAGGGTCGTGCCACACGTTGAACTCCGCCACGGCGCTGACGTTCCCATGCCCGTAGGGGGTCAGGTTATACGCCCCGCCCATTATGACGAGGCCGTTCAACTTCGACGGGAGCTCGGGGTCGCCGACGACCGCGGCGGCGACGTTGGTTAGCGGCCCGACGGCGACAAGGATCAGTTCCTTGCCCAGTTCATCGGCCTTCTGGTGGATCATCTGGACGGCGCTCCTGTCGTCAGACTTCATCTCGGGCTCGGGCAGGATGGCGCCGCCCAGTCCGGTCTCGCCGTGGACCCCCTCGGCGTGCCTGAGCTCCCTCATCAGGGGTCTCACGGCGCCTTTGCAGACGGGGACGTCTGTCCTCTCCAAGAACTCCAGGAGCTGCTTGGCGTTCCTATGTCCCTTCTCTTGACTGACGTTCCCAGCGACGGTGGTGACGGCCTCCACCGTCAGCTCCGGGCTGCCGAACGCCAGGAGGAAGGCCAGGGCGTCGTCCACCCCGGGGTCCGTGTCGAGAATGATGTGCTTCAACGTCATCCACCTCGGTTCTCTAATGCATGCCTGTAAAAGCTTTCCCAGAGCCTCCGGTTGAAAACTCTTTATCTGACCACGTGAATTGTTGTGCCATGATCGTCTGCGAACACTCCAAGGTGGAGATCACCGAGGACGGCTGGAGTATCAAGATACCGCCCAAGGTGGGAGGCGTCATAGGCGTCTTCCCAGGGCAGACGCTGTTCGGCTACATAGAGCCAGAGACCGGCAGGCTGCTGTTGTCGCCCCTCCGGCTGACTTCGACGGTGAGCTACTTCCGGATGTTCCTGGACGACGTCAGGGGGAGCCTCGCCGGCGTCACGGATCTGTTCAGCAAGAGGGGGCTCAACATATTGACAGGCGGCGCCTTCGGGTTCAGCAACATCTGGGTCTCGGAGTTCCTGGTGGACTTCGCGGACTCTGGGGTGTCCCCCGACGAGATAATGGCTGAGATCAGCGACATGGGCGGGTTCGTGACGGGTAGGGAGATAACGGAGCTGTTCCCGGTCTCGTTCAACCTCTCAGCCACCTACATGGTTGAGGCTGACGAGGGAGACTGGGTGAGGGTGGTCTCCGACGAGGCGGCGGAGGCCCAGGTGAAGAGGGCGAAGTACGCGGTGGTCAAGGCGTGGCCCAGGATAAGGGCGATGTTCATAGACTTCTTCCCCCCGGACAGTGGCCTCGTCCATATAAGTGCGAGGATCAAGGACGTCCCGGGATCGCTGAAGAAGCTGACCGAGGTGATAGGAGCTCAGGTCAACCTCAACGCCCTCGACGAGCTTCACCACGACGAGGTCTCGGGGGTATGGAACGCCTACGGCCTGCTCGTCATGGGGGAGCTGGGGGACCTCGTTGCCCGGGCCAGGCAGCTGGACACGGTCGCTGAGTTCGAGGCCACCCAGCTGAACTGATTACCTGAATGGGTAATTCCACCCACCCAATAATCTTATATATGGTCGCCGACTTGTTGGCGTACGTTCGGTGGTGTCATCATTGCGCCAATTTCCCTCAACCAGAGCCAGCTTGAAGATCTGCGCAGAATAGTTCTTCGAACCATTTCCAAGGATCAAGTCCTAATTCTGACTAACGTCCCCAAGGTGCCTACCTCCATCACCTCGGTTCTTCGTGAGGTGAGCCGCAGGTACAACGTGCCCTTAGAGGAGTTGCGGTTCCACGCCCAGGCTCTGAGGAGCCTCAGGCTCATCGACTACGGGGAGGCCCCCCACTTCAAGGGGGTGGAGCTCACAGAACTCGGGATATTCATAACGAACCTCACGATGGAGGACGAGCCCATACTGGCTGGGGACCTCGTCCAGACCAAGACAGGAGTTAAGCCCCTGGGCCAGCTGCTGAAGGACATCAGGAGGAAGGTCCTCCAGATGGTGGCCGAGGCGGGCAGCGGCCACCTGGGCGCCAGCATGAGCATATTAGATATACTCGCCATACTCTACTTCATGAAGATGCAGCACGACCCTACGAATCCCGGCTGGACGGAGCGGGACAGGCTCATACTGAGCAAGGGTCACGCCGCACCGGCGCTATACGCGGTGCTCAGCGAGGCAGGCTACTTCCCGGAGGAGGAGCTCACCTCCCTGAGGGAGCTCGACAGCCGGCTGCACGGCCACCCCGGCACCATAACGCCGGGCGTCGACGTGGCCACAGGCTCCCTGGGCCAGGGCCTAAGCGTGGCCGTGGGGATGGCGCTAGCTGCTAAGATGGATGAAGCGTCCCACAGGATCTACGTGATCCTGGGCGACGGCGAGCTCAACGAGGGCCAGGTGTGGGAGGCCGCCATGACGGCGGCCCACTACGGGCTCGACAACATAGTCGCCATCGTCGACAGGAACCAGTACCAGCTCACGGGTACGACGGAGCAGGTGAAGGCCGTGGAGCCGGTGTCGGAGAAGTGGCGGGCCTTCGGCTGGAACGTCATGAACGTTAGCGGCCACGACGTCTACGCGGTTTTGGACGCCCTGGAGGTCTGCGAGCACGCGAAGGGCAGCCCCCACGTCATAGTCGCCAAGACCACCAAAGGCAAGGGAGTGAGCTTCATGGAGGGAAACAGGTTCAGCCGCAGCGTGCCCAATGCCTCCCAGTTAAAGCAGGCGCTGGAGGAGCTGGAGAGGGACTAGCCTTGAAGCTAAAATCCCCGGTCGAGTACTTCGGCCGAGCACTGGTGGAGAGGGGAGCCACTGACCCGGACCTCGTCGTCCTCGACGCCGACGTCTCGGCTTCCACGAAGACGGAGTTCTTCAAGGAGGCCTACCCGGACAGGTTCATCGAGGTAGGGATCAGCGAGCAGGACCTCGTGGGGGTGGCTTCTGGCCTAGCCGTGTCGGGAAAGACCCCGGTGGCGGCGGCTTTCGCCACCTTCATCGTCGGCAGGGCCTGGGAGCAGCTTTTAAACACGGTGGCGAGGCAGAATCTTAACGTAAAGATAGTGGGCACCCACAGCGGATTATCGCCAAGCGCGGACGGCGGGTCACATCAGTCCATAGCCGACATCGCGGCCGTCAGAGTTATGCCCCGTTTCTCCGTCGTGGTGCCGGCGGACGCGCCTTCGACGGGATGCCTGACGGGGGAAATGATTGACCGAAGAGGACCCGTCTACCTCAGGCTGTCCAGGGGGGCCACCCCCACCGTCTACCCCGATGACGTGGAGCTCAGCATCGGAAGAGCAGAGACCATCACGGAGGGGGGCGACGTGACCGTCATCGCCGCTGGAAACATGGTTCACGTCGCGCTGCAGGCCGCAGAGTCCCTGCGGGAGGAGAAGGTGGAGGCGAAGGTCGTCGACATGCACACCGTGAAGCCGCTTGACCAGTCGGCGGTGATCGAGTCGGCGAAAGAGACCGGCGCCGTGGTGACGGTCGAGGAGCACAGCGTCCTCGGAGGACTGGGGGGAGCGGTCTCGGAGATCCTGTCCGAGAACTATCCCACGCCCCTCAGAAGGATAGGGGTCATGGATAGGTTCGGCATGTCCAGCAGGAACTACCAGCGGCTGCTGGAGAGGTACGGCCTCACGCCGGAAGCGGTGGCTGAGGCCGCTAAAAAGGTTTTGAAGGTGAAAAAGAAGTGACGATCATCAAGATATCGGACAAGATCAGGCTAGCTTCGAAGCAGGGCCCAGACCATAGAACCATCGTGAAGGTGGGCCCCCACAATATAGGGGGAGAGCATGTAGTCGTGATAGCGGGACCCTGCAGCGTGGAGTCCAGAGACCAGATCATGGGGACCGCGAGGATAGTGAAAGAGGCCGGGTGTCACATGCTCAGAGGCGGGGCCTTCAAGCCCCGGACCCTGCCATACAGCTTCCAGGGGCTCGGCGAGGAGGGGCTGGAGATGCTGGCGGAGGCGCGGAGAGAGACCGGGCTCCCGGTAGTTACGGAGGTGCTCGCCCCCGGCGACGTGGAGCTGGTGGAGAGCTACGCTGACGTGCTCCAGATAGGGGCCAGGAACATGCAGAACTACCCCCTGTTGCGGAGGGTCGGGGCGGCCGAGAAGCCCGTGTTCCTCAAGAGGGGGATGGCCGCCACCATCGAGGAGTGGCTAGGCTGCGCAGAGTACATACTCAACGAGGGAAACCGGGACGTCATACTCTGCGAGAGGGGTCTCAGGGGCTTCAGCAAGGTCACGAGGAACACCCTGGACGTCTCAGCCGTGCCGGTGATACGCCAGTCGAGCCACCTGCCAGTGGTCATAGACCCCAGCCACGGAACCGGCGTGAGAAGCCTCGTGGCCCCGATGGCGTATGCGGGTGTCGCGGCCGGCGCAGACGGCGTCATGTTGGAGGTGCACCCACGCCCAGAGGAGGCTCTAAGCGACGGAGCCCAGAGCCTCAGACCGCCGGAGCTCATGGAGCTCATGAACCAGATCAGAAAAGTCGCCAACGCAGTGGGGAGAAGCGTCTAGTATGAGCCTCGCCCAGTACGCGGCCGCGGAGGTGAGCCTCGGCGAACGAGGCTACAAGATCTTCGTGGGGGCTGGTCTTTCAGGTAGGGTCGGGGAGGTCGTCGCAGCGTCCAAGCCGGAGGCTACTGGCTGCGTATTGGTCACATCCGAGCCCATCGACGGGCTATACGGGGAGACCGTTGCTGCTAGCCTGAGGGGCCTCAACCCCAGAACCTTCGTGGTACCAGACGGAGAGGAGGCGAAGGAATGGGAGAACGCGGGCACCCTCCTGGGCCGCTTCCTAGACGCAGGCCTAGACAGGAACGGCGTAGTTGTCGCGCTGGGCGGCGGAGCCGTGGGCGACCTCGCCGGGTTCGCGGCCTCCATATACATGAGGGGCGTCGCCGTGGTCCAGGTGCCGACGACGCTTCTGGGCATGGTGGACAGCGGCATAGGCGGCAAGACCGCCGTGAACCACGTCAAGGGAAAAAACATGATAGGGAGCTTCTACCAGCCCATCGCGGTGGTCGCCGACCCCCTCCTCCTGCGCAGCCTACCCATAAGGGAGGTCAGGTCGGGGCTGGCGGAGGTGGTAAAGTACGGCGTAATAGCCGACGAGGCCCTGTTCAGATACGTAGAGAAGAACACGAAACGCCTCCTAGGGCACGACCAGGCGTGTATGAGCCACGTCATCGGCCGATGCGCATCTATCAAGACAGGGTATGTGGAGGAGGACGAGCGGGACGACAGGGGCGTGAGGGCCGCACTCAACTACGGGCACACCTTGGGCCACGCCGCTGAGAAGCTGGCGAGCCTTGGGCTCAGGCACGGCGAGGCTGTGTCCATAGGAATGGTGTACGCCGCCGACCTAGCCGTAGGGATGGGGTTGATGGAGCCGGAGGAATCCCAGGCACAGAGACGCGTCCTGGAGGGCATTGGCCTCCCCACAAAGCTGCCCGCCGCCATAAAAGCGGATGAACTCATCAGGTACATGAGGCGGGACAAGAAGGCGGAGGGGGGCAGGATCAGGATGGTGTTGCCCATGGGGGTAGGAAGCCCACCCACCCTGAGGATGGTGGAGGAGTCCAAGTTGGTAGAGGCTATAGGGGAGGTCACGTGAAGCCGCTCATATGCGTCGCGGTGACTGGCCGCAACACGGAGCAAACCATAACCCGAATCCAGGGGCTCTCGTCTCCAGACCTAATAGAGATCAGGTTCGACTACAGCTTGGAGCTCATAGACCCAAGCCAGATCAGGGACGCGACCGAAACGCCGCTGATAGCCACCAACCGCCCGGCGTACCAGGGAGGGCTCTCGAAGGAAGCCAAGGAGGGGAGACACAGGACGCTTTACGAGGCGTGTGAAGCCGGGTTCGAGTACGCCGACGTGGAGTTGGCGGCTCCCGGCTCCGGCGACGCCGTCAAGCGTGTGCACGACGCGGGCTCCAGGTGCATACTGTCTCACCATGACTTCGAGGCAACGCCTACGCTGGAGGAGCTCAACCGCCTACACGCGCGGGCCAAGTCCATGGGCGCAGACGTGGTCAAGCTGGTGGGCACAGCCACCTGCTACGACGACAACATAATCTACCTCGCCTACCTTTCGGCAAAGCCTGGGAACGTCAGCTTCGGCATGGGGCTGCATGGAGTCCCCTCCAGGGTGCTGTCTCCCATAATGGGCGGCGCCTTCACCTACGCGTCGACCGGGGAGGGGGAGGAGAGCGCAGCGGGGCAGCTGACGCTGAGTAAGATGCGGGAACTCTACGAGGACATGGGGGTGGGGCCGTGAAGCGGTGCTACCTCATCGGCTACCCGGTGGAGCACTCCATGAGCCCGGCGATGCACAACGCCGCGTTCAAGGCCCTCGGACTCGACGCAGAGTACAGTCTGGCGCCCGTAGAGCCGGGGCGACTGGGGGCGTTCATCGAGAAGCTCAGGGAAGGCGATGTCCTGGGCGCCAACGTGACCATCCCCCACAAGGTGGAGGTCATGAGGCACCTCGACCAAGTCGACGAGACGGCCAACGCCATTGGGGCGGTGAACACCATCGTCAAGAGAGACGGCAGGCTAACCGGTTACAACACTGACGCCACGGGGGGAGTTAAGGCCCTCACGGAGGAGTGCGGCGGCCTGAACGGCAGAAACGTGACCATCCTGGGGGCTGGGGGCGCGTCACGGGCCATAACCTACCAGGTATCCCGCGTGGACTGCCGTGTGACGGTGCTGAACAGAAGCGTCGAGAAGGCGAGGAAGCTGGTGGACAAACTGAGGCCCACGGCCTCGGCCCAACTACTGTACGGCGGCCTCGACCAGCTGCCCGGCGTCATTGTAGACACCGATGTCCTGATCAACTCGACGCCCGTGGGCATGAGCCCGAAAACCTCTGATTCACCCGTCCCGGAAGAGCTCCTCCACGGCGGCCTCTTCGTCTTCGACGTGATATACAACCCCATCAAAACCAAGCTGCTGGAGGACGCGGAGGCGAAGGGTGCGGGGACCCTCAGCGGCGTCAAGATGCTGGTCTATCAGGGAGCCGAGGCTTTCAGGATGTGGACGGGGGTCGAGCCGTCTGTCGACCTCATGCAACGAGTGGTCGAGAAGAATCTGGGAGGCTAGCCGCGTTGAACGTCGCTCTCTACGGTTTCATGGGAGTCGGCAAGTCCACAGTAGGCAAGGCCCTGTCCGAGAGGTTGGGCTACGGCTTCGTGGACATGGATGAGACGATCGAGAGACGCGCCGGGATGAAGATCAAGGACATATTCGCGGCAGAGGGAGAGAAGGGGTTCAGGGCCCTAGAGAAAAAGGTCGCCAGGGAGGTGGCGGAGAAAGACCGCCACGTCATAGCCTGCGGCGGCGGCGCCATCCTAGACCCGGAGAACGCCGAGGCCTTGAGCAGTAACTCTGTGCTCATCCTCCTAACGGCGTCCATCGACGAGATCGTTGAGAGAACACGGGGCAGCGACGAGCGGCCGCTGCTTAACGTTGACGACACGCGAGCCAAGGCCGAGGCTCTGCTGAGGGAGAGGATGCCCCGATACCTCGAGGCCGCTGACCTAGTGATAGACACCACGGGGGCGTCGCCGACGCAGCTAGCGGTCGAGATAGTCGTAGCGCTGGGGTGGTCGACGTGAAGGCCCAGATTAGTCCATCTCAGGTGGAAGGCCGGGTCGAGGCGCCTTCCTCGAAGAGCATGACGCACAGGATGGTGATCCTGGGCGCTCTCGCAGAGGGAAGAACGTCGATAAGACGCCCACTGGCATGTGACGACACCCTTGCGACGCTGAACGCGGTGAGCATGCTGGGCGCCAAGACGAAAACAGGTGAAGACGAATGGATCGTTGAGGGGGGCAGCACCACGGCGCCGGATGAAGCCATTTACTGCGGCGAGTCAGGGACCACCATCAGGCTGATGACGACCGTCTGCGCCCTCGCGGATGGCTGCGTAACATTAACGGCGGCCCCCTCACTGTCAAGGAGACCCATGAGGCCCCTGCTGGACGCCCTCAGCAGCATGGGCGTCGACATCCACAGCGAGGCCGGCTACCCGCCCATCACCGTATGCGGGAAGGGAGAGATCGGCGGAGGAGAGACGACGCTTCCCGGCCACGTGAGTTCACAGTTCGTGTCGGCGTTACTGTTGGTCGCCCCAATGATGAGGAGCCCCCTCACGATAAGAGTCACCACGCCCCTGCAGTCATGGCCCTACGTCAAGATGACCACGGACGCCATGGAGTCCTTCGGGATGAAGGCATCGGCGTCCCCTGGGAGGGACGTGTTCACCGCGCCCACCGGAAGGTACAGGGCCTCGAAGGTGAACGTCGAGGGGGACTGGTCGTCGGCGTCCTACCTCTTGGCCGCCGGCGCCGTCGGCGGAGAGGTAACCGTGGGGAACCTGGACGCCGGGAGCAGCCAAGCCGACACCGCGATGCTGGACATACTGTCCAGGATGGGGGCCGAGTTGACCGTCAAGGGTGACGAGGTGACCTGCAGCAGGAGCCAACTGAAGGCGGTGACCGTCGACTTCTCAGACTGCCCCGACCTGTTCCCCATCGTCTCGGCGCTATGCAGCGTGGCTGAGGGGACCAGCATGCTCACCGGCCTGGAAAGGCTCAGGCTGAAGGAGTCTGATAGGGTGGCGGCCATGGCCGAGGGGCTGACGAGGATGGGCGCCGAGGTGGCTGAGGACGGCGGCGCAGTCAGGATTATAGGAGGAACGGTGATGGGAGCCGAGTTAAACCCATATGACGACCACAGGATAGCCATGAGCTTGGGGGTCCTAGCCTTGGCGGCGGAGGGAGACACCACGATCTTTGACGCCGGGTGCGTCACCAAGTCCTACCCCGGCTTCTGGGGCCACCTCGAAGGACTCGGCGTAAACGTGAGGATGATAGAAGATGAGTAACACAATCGGTAGACTGTACAGGGTCACGAGCTTCGGGGAGAGCCACGGCAGATGCGTGGGCGTCGTAGTAGACGGGTGTCCAGCCGGCCACAGGCTCGACCCCGAGCACTTGCAGACTGAGCTGGACCGCAGAAGGCCGGGGCAGAGCGGCGTCTCCACCACGCGTAGAGAGGAGGATAGAGTCGAGGTCCTCTCGGGGGTTTTCAACGGCGTCACCACCGGGGCCCCCGTCTGCATGCTCATATGGAACCGGGACATGGACTCCACGAGGTATGAGGAGCTTAGGTGGACGCCGCGGCCCGGGCACGCAGACTACACGGCGGAGAAGAGGTACGGCGGCCACCAGGACTATAGGGGCGGGGGAAGGTTCTCAGGCAGGATCACGGCAGGCTACGTGATGGCGGGCGCCCTCGCGAAGCAGGTTCTAGCCGCCACCCACGGGATCGAGGTCCTCGGGTACACGAGCCAGATAGGCTCGACAGTGGCCCCCGACGTGCTACTCGACCAGGTGAGGGAGAACACGGAGAGGAACCCGGTCCGTTGCCCGGACCCTGAGACCGCCATAGAGATGGAGAGAAACATACTGAAGGCACGGGATGAGGGGGACAGCCTGGGTGGGGCCGTGAAATGCGTCGTGTTAAACGTCCCTCCCGGCGTGGGCCAGCCCGTCTTCGACACCCTCGAGGGAGACCTAGCCAAGGCTCTCTTCGGCGTCCCGGCGGTGAAGGCCGTCGAGTTCGGCGCCGGCACGGCGCTGGCGTCGATGAGGGGATCGGAGAGCAACGACCCCTATAGGATTGTGGGGGGCAGGGTCGAGACTGCGTCCAACAACATGGGGGGAGTGCTGGGTGGGGTTTCCACCGGCGCCCCCATCGAGTTAACCGCCACGTTCAAGCCTACCCCCAGCGTATCCAAGCCGCAGAAGACGGTCGACCTCAAGACGTTGGAGAAGACCACCATAACCATAGAGGGAAGGCATGACCCATGCATAGTGCCGAGGGCGGTACCGGTCGTGGAGAGTGTTGTGGCCATGATGATCCTCGACCACATGATGCAGAGAGGACACGTTAGACAGGTTCTAGGTGAATAGGATGAGCTACAACGAGGAGATAGACCAACTAAGGGAAGAGATCAACAGGCTCAACGAGGAGATACTGGAGAAGATTCGTGAACGTGTAGAAGTCGCGTTAAGTATAGGCGAGGTGAAGAAGAGGCACGGAATGCCTGTAGTAAACAGTGCACGAGAGGAGGTCGTCCTAAATCACGTGAAAGCCCTCGCCGCTGACCGTGGCTTGGACCCGGAAGCCGTCCGACGGGTGTTCAGGGAGATCATCGACCTCTGCGTCAAGACCGAGGAGGAACACGTATGAAGGTGGCGTTCCAGGGCGAGCGCGGCGCCTACAGCGAGGAGGCGATAATTGCTCACTGGGGTGAAGCAGCCGAGCCGCTGCCCCGCCCCTACCTGCCCGATGTCTTCGACGCGGTCGAGAAGGGATACGCGGACCTGGGGCTCGTAGCCGTGGAGAACAGCATACAGGGGAGCATCGTCAGGACCTTCGACCTGCTCAACGAGCGCACCCTGAGGGCCCAAGGTGAGACAGTCCTCAAGATAGTCCACTGCCTGATAGCCAACCCTGGTGTCGAGGCTGGGGACGTGAAGAGGGTCTACAGCCACCCTCAGGCCCTGGGACAGAGCAGGGAGTATCTGGAGAGGAGGGGCCTCGAGCCGGTCGGTGTCTACGACACGGCCGGGAGCGTCAAGATGATCAAGGAGCAGGGCCTCATGGACGCCGCCGCCATCGCGAGCCAGCGAGCCGCAGAGGTATTCGACATGAAAGTCCTCATAAGGGGGATCGAGACCCACAACGAGAACTACACCAGGTTCCTCGTCATCGGCGGGGAGGAGCCTGAGCCGACCGGCAGGGACAAGACCAGCCTCGCGTTTGTCGTGGAGCACAGGCCAGGCACCCTCGTGAAGGCTCTCAACTCCTTCGTCAAGAGACGCATCAACCTCTGCAAGATCGAGTCGAGGCCCCTATTGGGGAAGCCGTGGGAGTACATATTCTTCATCGACTTCCACGGCCACATGAAGGACCCTGAGGTCGATGAAGCTCTAAAGGAACTTCGGGGCCAGACGAGGTACATCAAGCACCTAGGCTCCTACCCCCGTTTCAACGATTAGCTTGGGGCAGCGGGGCCTGCCCTAAACTGTAATATACCTCACCGTCGCAACAGCTTCGTCTAAGTTGAAGGCAGTTGTCATCGGGGCCGATGGGAAGATGGGGCGGTGGCTGGTTCACCACCTAGCTGGTCAGGGATATACGGTACATCCGGCAGACCTTAGACGGGGGGAAGGAGAGCGAGTGCTGGGGACAGCGGACCTTGTCGTGGTCTCAGTGCCGATAAAGGCTACGCCGGGGGTCCTGTACGAGGCCTCCAGTTACATGAAGCCGGGGGCAGTCCTGGCAGAGATCGCCTCTCTCAAAGAGGG
>JAEHCT010000257.1 GCA_020697635.1 Candidatus Bathyarchaeota archaeon | reverse complement strand
TCCTGTCCTCAGTGGCGCCGAAGGCTCTGGACTCCATGGCCTCCGCCAGCTCGAGGCTCCTACGGATGGAGTTGATGATCAGGGGGAGCAGGATGGGGATGTAGTTCCTCACCCTGGTAATGAAGTTGCCCTTGTCGAGCTCCAGGCCCCTGGACCGCTGTGCGTCCATTATGGTCTGGGCCTCGTCGGCGAGGACCGGCACGAAACGTATGGCGGTTATGAACGCGAAGTTGAACTCGTATGGGATCCTAGCCTTCTCTAGGGCGAGGCTCAGCTTATCAGGCGAGGTGGTAAGGAAGAAGACGGAGAACGACGTGATCAGGGCGATGAACCGGACTGTAAGAGCTAGGCTGTACTCTACGAGCGCCCAAGTTAGCTGTCCACCTCGGAAGTAGTAGAAGCTCAGCATGTTTGACGCAAATATTATGACCGCGATCACTGAGGCTCCTTTAACGCTCTTATACCACTCGCGTGCGACTTTTGCGGCGACGATCAGAGGCAGCTGGACCAGGAAGATCACTATGAGCGGCACCAGCTCGAGGAACATTACCGACGCCGCGAAGGAGACGAGGGTCAAGAGGAACTTTACCCGCGGATCCATGTTGTGGATGAATGTGTCGCCGCGTGTGAATCGCAGGCTCTCGAGAAGGCTCACGGCTTAGTCCCTCCCATGTTTCTCATGAGTATGTCGAACGCCTCGTCGACGTCCAGCACGTCCTTTGGTAGTCCGTGGCCTGAGAGCTTCTCGAAGAGTCGCGTTATCTCAGGTTGGGCGACGCTGCAGCTTCTTAGGGTCTCCGGGCGAGTCATTATCTCCTTCGATGCGCCGTCGTCCACGATGCGTCCGCCGGCCATGAGCACGATCCTGGGCTGACTCTCCGCCACGAACTCTACGTCGTGGGTGACGATGACTACGGTTTTACCCTGCGACCGTAGATGGGTGAGGAAGTGCCTGAGCCTCTCCTTCTGTCCGTAATCCTGGCCTATCGTCGGCTCATCCAGCACCAATATGTCTGGGTCCCAGGCCAGCACCGATGCGAGAGCCACCCTTTTCCGCTCGCCTCCGCTCAGAGTGAACGGGCTCTTATGCCTGTACTCGGTGAGATCTAGGAGGTTTAACGCCCACGTCACCCGCTTCTCTGTCACGGACTCGTCGAAGCCGAAGTTTCTGAGGGCGAAGCTTATCTCCTTCTCCACGGTCTCCTCGAATAGCTGGTCGTCCGGGTTCTGGAACACGAGCCCGATGTTCCTCGCCAACTGGGCGACGCTAAGCGTCGAGACGTCCACAGAGTCGACGACCACCTCGCCCCTAGATGGTTTCAGCAGTCCGTTGAAGTGTTTCACAAGAGTCGTCTTCCCAGCCCCGTTCTCTCCCATTATCGCCACGTAGTCTCCGTGATAGATCGTCAGGGAGACGTCTTTGAGGGCCTCGACGCCGCCGGCGTAGGTAAAACATATGTCCTTCACCTCAATAGCCGGTTGGTGGTGATACTCACCAGTGAACTCGGATAGGTCTTCGAACCCCCCGGCCTTACGTCTAATATCATCTGGAATTCTTGTCTTGAACTCGTCGTAAAACTGATTCGCAGAGACCGGGAGCCTATTGAAATGAACGCCTCTAGAGCTAAGTCTTCTAGCGAGCTCGAAGACTCGGGGGATGCCTACGCCCAGCAGGCGGGTCTGGTCGTCGGCGAACACCTTGACGGGCTCCCCGTCGTGGACGACCCTGCCTTCGCTGAACACGATCATCCTGTCCACGTACTTGGCGGCGAGATCCATCCTGTGCTCGATGAGTATGATGGTGATGCCCAGCTCCTTGTTGAGGCGGTCCAGCACCGAAAAGATATGCTCCGCGCCTACGGGGTCTAGGAAGGCGGTGGGCTCGTCCATGACGATGATCTCTGGTCGCATGGCGAGCACGGAGGCGATGGTAAGCCTCTGTTTCTGGCCGCCGGAAAGCTCGTGGGTGGCCCGCTGCCGCAGATCCTGCAGACCCGTGGTCTCGACCGCCCAATCGATCTCCTTGTACATCTCGTCTTTAGCTACGCCAAGGTTCTCTAGGCCGAAGGCGATGTCCTTCTCGACGGTCAGGGCGAATATCTGGTTGTCCGGGTTCTGGAAGATGAGGCCGACGTGCTGCGCCAGCCTCATGATGGGGTTTTCCCTCGTGTCCAAGCCGGCGATCTTTACGGTTCCCTCCATGACGCCGCTATAGAACTTGGGTACGAGGCCGTTCAGGCATCTGCAGAAGGTGGTTTTACCGCAGCCGCTGGGGCCCGTCAGAAGTATGAACTCCCCGGGCTGTACCGCGAGGGAGATGTCCATTAGGACGGGTTTCTCAGAGTGGGGGTAAGTATATTTCAGGTCCTTGACTTCGATCAGTCCCAACTCTTCGGCCCTCACGAAACTGGGTTTCTGTATTGAACGCGGCCTGTGATATAATAGTTTAACCTATAATACTTTGCTGGGGTCCTCGAACCTACTGAGCTCGTCTAGGAAGAGCTTTTTGACATGCCCCATGAAATCCTCCATGCTACCCTCGCCGTTGAACCCAGCCGCTGTGGGGTGGCCGCTCCCCGAGCCG
>JAEHCT010000256.1 GCA_020697635.1 Candidatus Bathyarchaeota archaeon | reverse complement strand
CGTCCTCGACGTTGCAGCCCTCGACGGCGCGTATCCCCAGCTCGCCTATGTGCTTGACGGCCGCCTCGGCTCCTAGGGTGCTCACCATGCCTATCTCCAGCATGGTTGTGCAGCCGCTCCTGAGGAGCTCGGCCACGCTGTACCTGGCGAAGACGTGGTAATCATCGGGGCGTATGCTCCTGCCCAGGGCCGTGAGGTTCTCTCCGAGACTGCTCATGTAGAAGTGACGGGCGCCGGTGTCGTCGATGAAGCTCTTGTCCTTGGGTGCGCTGCTGGCGTGGGTGTGGGTGCAGATCATGCCGGGGATGACGACGTGGTGGGAGGCGTCTATCCACCTGTCCACGTCGCCCCGGTAGCTCTTCCCCACGTGCTTGATCCTGTTGCCCTCAGTCACCACGACGCCGTCCCTGAGGAGCCTGTGCTCGGCGCCGTCGTAGGCGATGACCCATTTTCCCTTGATTCCTATTGACATGTTTTAGAAGATGCGTTGTGCGTGTAAAAATAATGGCATGGGCTGTGAACGCGTGTGCTATCCTAGGGTTTGTGGCGGTGAACCCGCCCGGCCCTCGCCTCCGTGTGCTCGCCATCCTCTACAGTCATGACACCGTTCACCATGACGTGGTTTATTCCTCTCGGGTGACGCCTTGGCTCTTTGTACGTTGAAAGGTCTTCGATGGTTTTGGGGTCGAACACCGTGATGTCTGCCGCGTAGCCGGGCCTTATGAGCCCTCTGTCTCTTATACCATGTATCTGGGCGGGGTGGCTTGTCACGCGCCGCACAGCGTCCTCGAGCCTGAGCACGCCTTCTCGGACGTACAAGCCGAGCACCCTGGGGAATGCGCCGTAGGCCCTGGGGTGGGGTTTCCCTAAGAGGAGGCCATCGGTGCACACCGTTCCGAGGGGGTGGGCCATTATCCTGGTGACGTCTTCCTCGCCCATGGTGAAGCTGATCATGCTGGGGGCGTTCCTCTCCTCCAGCACTATGTCCATCAACGCGTTTACCTCCGTCTGGCCCCGGGCTTCCGCTATCTCCTTCATGGTCTTGCCCTCGTAGACCGTGTTCTTTTCTGTCTGCAGGTTGGTGACGAGGAGCCTGTCCCACCTTGGCGTCCTCGACCTGCCAGCCGTGTATCCTCGCCTTATCCTCTGCCTGATGTCGGGGTCACTGAGGCGTTCCAGCAGCTTCTCGACGCCCCCGGCGTGGACCCAGGCGGGTATAAGGCTGCTCAGGAACGTGCTGCCCGCCGTGTACGGGTACTGGTCGAAGGACACCT
Source organism: Candidatus Bathyarchaeota archaeon (assembly GCA_020697635.1). Taxonomy (GTDB): domain Archaea; phylum Thermoproteota; class Bathyarchaeia; order TCS64; family TCS64; genus RBG-16-57-9. The sequence goes on along the minus strand of JAEHCT010000256.1, from coordinate 1,313 downwards.
GGACGCCTCGTGCCTTTGCCTTCTCCAGCTTCCCCAGCGATTGTACCGAGCTGCCCCAGTTGACCTCGCCGCTCGCCTTGAAGTGGCTCACATGGACGTGGATGCCTGATGCTTCGCCCACCCCCACCACCTCGTCTATGCTCTCCAGCAGCGTGTCGCCCTCGTTTCTCATGTGGACGACGAAGACTCCTCCGTAGGTGGCTGCCACCTTGCAGAGCTCGGTGAGCTCGGCGGCGTCCGAGTAGATGCACGGAGCGTATATGAGGCCGGTGCTTAGGCCTACCGCGCCATCCCTTAGGCTCTCGGCGAGGAGCCACTTCATCTCCGCGAACTCCTCTGCGTCAGGGCGCCTGTCGTCCATGCCCATGGCGGCCAGCCTGAGGTTGCCGTGGCCCACGAGGCTAGCCACGTTGATGGAAGGCCTAGCTTCCTCAAGGGCGCTGAGGTATTCACTAATGGTCCTCCAGGTCCACTCTAAGTCTGGGTCGCCATTGAGCCCCGAGAGGTATCTTCTCCATTCCGCGACGTCATCCTCGTTTATGGGGGCCTCGCCCAGGCCGTCCTGTCCCACGATCTCTGTGGTCACCCCCTGCATTATCTTGGCCTCGGCGAGGGGCTCGGAGAATAGAAACAGGTCGGAGTGGCTGTGTGTGTCGATGAACCCAGGCGCGACGACCTCGCCTTTTAGTCTGATAACGGTCTCGGCGTCGCCCATCACCCGCCCCAAATCGGCTATCCGGCCGTCCTTGATGGCGACGTCGCCGCGAAACCACGGGTTACCGGTACCGTCCACCACCCTGCCGCCTCTGAAGATGAAGTCGAACATGGGTTGAATAAGCCGCGGAGCGTATAGAAAGTTTCCCCGAGCCTACGTGAACTCTGTGAGGCTGAGCTGCCGCCCCCGGCCCCGGTCAAGGTCGGCGTCGAAGGGCAAGAGCACGCTGCGACCCGCCTCCATGACCAGGTCCATGTACTTGTCGGCGTCCACCTTGCCTCGGTACATCGCGGGCCGCACCCTGCGGAACCTGTTGCTGTGCCCCGCGTCCACGTAGACGTACTCTATCGGCGTCCTCTCCTCGACCCTCATCTGGGCCATGCCCAGGGCCTCCGCCGCGGCGACATGAGGCAGCTTGGCCTTGTACTCGCCGGGCCGCCGCCGTAGGATGGTGGTGATGTGCAGCTCCTCGGGGGGCACCCTGCCCCTGCGGATGCGGCGGCACGCAAGGTCCAGCACCTTCAACGCCTGCTCCACGCCCTCGGTGGTCACCTCCCCGGCGGAGCCGTGCTCCAGGAGGGCCTCGATGACCTCCCGC
>JAEHCT010000255.1 GCA_020697635.1 Candidatus Bathyarchaeota archaeon | reverse complement strand
TCTCCCTGCATTCAAGACAGACCAGCCGCAGCTCTAGGCTCATCAAATATCATAGAGTCGGGTCTTGTATTATTCTTATGCTAATTCTTTTATTGGGTACAATGTATCAGTTCACGTATCACCGTTGAAGCTCTCTGAACTTAGGCCCGGCATGGAGCACGTCGAGTTGATGGTCGAGCTGATCAGCATAGAGGAGCCGCGTAAGGTGACCACATACAGCGGCCTGGAGCATACCCTCGTCGAGGGGCTCGTGAAGGATGGCTCGGGGTCCATGAGGCTCACGGTGTGGAACGAGAAGATCGATGAACTCGAAGGCATCGAGGCTGGAGTCACGTTGAGGCTCGTCGACTGCTTCATCACGTCTTTCAAGGGCGAGCTATCCGTCAACGTTGGCAGGGACTCAGGCGTACAGAGGATGTGATCTTCTATGCAGGGAGAACTACTGGATAGACTCATGGAGGCGTCTAAACGGCACCAGAATATGAATGGCTGCCACGGCTTCGAGCACACGGAGCGGGTGATTGGGCTCTGCAGGGTTCTCGGTGAGAGACTCGGCGCAGACATGTCGGTGCTCATCCCAGCCGCCATACTTCACGACGTCGGGAGGGGAGAAGAAGCCCATGCCGAGAAGGGAGCCGAGAAAACCAGACACATCCTCACGGAGCACGGCGTCCCAAGCGATAAGATAGCTAGGATAGTTGAGGCCGTCAGGGTGCACAGCTTCAGTGGGGGGCTGGAGGCGGCTTCCCTTGAGGCCCAGATACTCAGCGACGCCGACAAACTAGACGCGATGGGAGCAGTCGGCGTCTACAGGGCCGCGCAGTATAGCGGTGAACACGATAGACCAATCGAGAGGTATGTAGGTCACTTCCACGAGAAGCTCCTCACCCTCAAGGGGCTTCTCTACACAGACATGGCGAAGAAGATGGCCGAGAATCGCCACAGTTTCATGGAGTCCTATCTGGAGGAGTTCATGAAGGAGTTGAAGGCGGAGGCCTAGGGCTCGCCCCAGCGTCTGTACAGCTTGTTTGGCACAGCCAGCTGGTCGAGTATCTTTCCCGAGATGAAGCTCGCCAGATCATCGACTGACTCCGGGTGATGGTAGAAGCCGGGCATGGCTGGCAGGATCACTGCGCCGAGCCTGCTGAGCCGAGCCATGTTCTCAAGGTGAACCGCGTGGAGCGGCGTCTCTCTGGGTACCACCACGAGGGGTCTACGTTCCTTGAGGTGGACATCCGCCGCCCTAGTCACAAGGTTGCTGTTGTAGCCGTGGGCCAACGCCGCCACCGTCTTCATCGTGGCTGGAACTATGACCATCCCGTCCACCCTGAAGCTGCCGCTCGCGAGAGGCGCCTCCAGGTCCTGAGGCTCGTAGGTGAAGTCAGCTAATGCGGTGATCTGTTCGACGTCGCCCAGCTCGTGTCTCACCACCGTCTTCCCTGCCTCGGTGACTATCAGATGGGTCTCGATCCCATGGCTCTTCGCTGCCTCAAGGAAGTTTTTTGCGTATATCGACCCGCTGGCGCCTGTAACCGCCACCACAAGCCTCATGCCTAGATTCACCTGGACGATATGATGTATAAGCTGTGGGTTATAAACTGATTCGGAATCAGTCTCCGCCCGGCGGAGGTGCCTGAGGCTCTATGCAGATGTAGAGGATGTTGTTTCCCCTGATGAACACGTCCCCGTATGACGCGACGAGCCCCGATTTGTCGTACTCCTTGGCACCCTTGAGCATCATGTTCATGTATCCGTCAGCGCGGATCATCTTTCCCCAGTATTCTCCCCTGCCCTTGAGGGCAACGGCGACGTTACTTCCCACCGACTTTATCAGTACGTTGAGCGGCTTATTTCTTGGCTCCAAAGCGTTTGCACCGTTTCTAAGTAATGAATAGTGCATATATGCTTTATATAAAAACCTTCTGAAACAGACAGTTAATTCATTCACTTTTCTAGCATTATTCAGATATGATCATCCAGTCGTTTATGTTTTCAGTGTCGACAACCTTCTTTATTTTTAGGTTAGATTTTATGAATAACTCTATAAACTCCTGTTTGCTCAACGATTTTTTCAGGGTCGAAACCACGAGGACCCCGTCCCCGTGTCTAGCCGAGTCCATCTCCCGGAGCATACGCGCGGGGCTCAACGCGTTCTGCAGAACGGTGAAAGACATCACCGAGTGGAAGACGCGGGGCCTGAAGGGTAGGTTCTCCGAGTCTCCGTTCACCAGTTGAACCACGTCCTTGGCTCTATCTCTGGCTTTACTCAGGAGCTTGATAGAAACGTCTAAGCCCACCATGTATGCCGTAACGTACTCGAACAGTAGGCCAGTTCCACATCCGTTGTCGAGGACTATGTCGTCAGGTCTTACCCTTACCTCCGTGAGCATGGACTCGTACTTGAGCCGCTGTTCCTCGGTGTACCTCATGTCGTAGACCCTGCCGCCCAGGTCGTCGTATCGGTCCCTAATGGTCCTCTTCCTTAGGCTCATAATTGCACGCTTGCCTCTTGCTTATTTACTGATTCACAAATTCTATCACAAGTGTGTTTTAAATGGTTAACACTGGGAAAGAGGACTGGGAGAGGTTCGGCAGGA
>JAEHCT010000254.1 GCA_020697635.1 Candidatus Bathyarchaeota archaeon | reverse complement strand
CTACAAGGAGGGCACGCTGATCATCGCCACGAGCACGACCACGGGTTACGTCGCCGAGGAGCTCATGGGCAAGGAGATAAACAAGGGGATGTTCACGGCGGGCGTCGTAACCAAGGATGGCGCCAGCATCACCAAGGCAGACGGCAGGTACAAACACCACGTCTTCGAGAAAGGAGCGCTGAAGGAGTGCACCACCCCCGAGCTCGTACCATACCTGGCGAGGATGGGCCCAGACGACATCATGATCAAAGGCGCCAACGCCATCGACCCCTTCGGCTCCGCCGGCATACTGCTCGCAGGCTCCGGAGGAGGCACCATAGGCACAGCTTGGGGCCACCTGATAAGGAACGGCGCCCAGCTCATCATCGCCGCAGGGCTTGAGAAGCTTGTCCCGGGTCCTCTGGACGGCGTGGCGCCCAGGATGGGCACCGAGGCCATCGACAAGGCCATGGGCTGGAAGTGCGGCATGATGGTCGTACAGGGCCAGATCATCACAGAGATGGAAGCCATGAAACTGCTCTTCGGCGTCGATGTGATACCGGTGGCCAGCGGGGGGATCGACGGGGCCGAGGGATGTAAGATGTTCCTGTTAGAGGGGCCCGCCGAAAACGTGGAGCTGGCCTTCGAGATGCTCTCTGAGGTAAAGGGGGAGCCCAAGCTCAGCACAAGCATCATGGAGAAGCCAAAGGACGCGTAGAGCCTAGGCTCTCCACTCTATGTCTTCCGCGCCGTGGAAACGGGCGAACTCCTCTATGTTCCTCGACAGTTTATCCTCGTAGTCTTCCGTGGGCTCGAAGCCGTCCTCCACCCAGTAGCCGCGTATGATCATCACGTTGTTCTCCCGGTCCATCTTGGGATCGACCCTTGCGACTAGGCGGTCGCCGTAGAGAACTGGGAGATGATAGTACCCGTAGACCCGCTGATCTTTGGGGACGTAGGTCTCTAGACGACACTCGAACCCGAAGAGCTCCATGATCCGCTCCCTATTCCACATCATGTTGTCGAAGTAGACGAAAAGCCGCACATCGAAGCCTGAGCCTAGCTCATCAAGTCTATCCGTGTCCCCGGGGAGACAGTAGTACGGGTTCTTGTCTCCGTCGACGCTGTGCTTCACGGCCTCTTCCTCGGAGACGAGTTGGTCCAATAGTTCCTGCAGCTGCTTGGATGTGCGGTTCAATTTTATCGACCAGGGGTGATAGTACTTCCTCACCTCTTGTGGCTTGACCAACCCTAGGCAGCTCATGGTCTTCAATGCGAAGAACCTGACTCTCTCGTCGTCGCTTGGCTCTGAAGTGTCCACGCTGGTGGGCAGCACGTTCTCGGCTAGATCATAGTATCTCTGGAAGTTCTCCCTGCGGTCGATCAAGAGTATCCCGGCGCCGAATAGCAGCTCCAGCGCTAATTTGGCGGGCTTCCAGTTCCACCAGCCGCCTTTCCTCTTTGGCCCCTCGAAGTCTTTGGACGAGAGGGGTCCCTCGTCTCGGACCCTGCTGAGGACCCGGTCAAGCAGCTCGGGGTCGGCCTTGCTCCTCTTACTGAATCTGGCCTTCATCTCCTCTCTTCTTACGTTCATCGACTTGATGTAGTACCTGTAGTCCTTGAATGGGACGTAGCATGCGGAGTGGGCCCAGTACTCGAAGAGCAGCCTGTCCCTGTACGCCACCTCGTGTAGGTCCTCCTTGTCGTACTGGCCGAGCCTCGTCCACAGCGTCAGGTAGTGGGCTCGTTCGACGACGTTTATGGTGTCGATCTGGAGGCAGCCGAGGCTGTCCACGGTGTCGTAGATGTCGCTTTTATCGACGTGATCCGGGAACCTGCCTACGCCTTGTTTCTTCAGCATCAGCCATCTTACGGTCTCTCTGGTTACGGGCAAAACACAGGTTTAAGCGTCTGTAGGTTTTTAATGGTTATCCAAACACGTGTCGATGGATACTCTCATAAAACTCTGGTAGACCTCGGGCTCCTCGCGAGGATGACCGCCTTCTTCACGCGGGCACCCGCACAACGTGTTTTGAGAATGTCAAGGATAACGTTTCTCTGTTTATTGCCGGGCAGTTGACAGGGGGTGAAAAGGGATAGAGCTATCCTTTAAAACCACCACTGTATTGTCTGAGTACCATGTCCAAGAGGCCTGCCTGGGAGATCCAGCGAGAGGTGAGGGTGAAGGCCGAGGAGGAGGCCAGCCCCGAGTACGGCTGCCCGCCGAACCAGAGGACCCTTCAGCAGCACATCCGTTTCGGCATAGTCGTCATCGATAAGGTGCCTGGCCCCACGAGCCACGAGGTGGCCTCCTGGATCAAGAAGCTCCTCGAGCTGGACAAGGCGGGACACGGGGGCACGCTCGACCCTAAGGTGACCGGCGTCCTGCCTGTCACCCTCCAGTCCTCTACTAAGGTTGTGCAGGCTCTCCTCGAAGCGGGTAAGGAGTACGTCTGCGTGATGAGCACCCACAGCGAGGAGAAGGAGCAGAGGGTCAGGGACGCGTTGACGCTTTTCACGGGCGAGCTCTTTCAGAGGCCTCCGCTTAGATCCAGCGTCAGGCGCCGGCTGCGGACGCGTTGGATATACGGTATAGATTTCCTTGAGGGCGACGGAAAGAACTGGCTCTTCAAGGTGGCTTGCGAGAGCGGCAC
>JAEHCT010000253.1 GCA_020697635.1 Candidatus Bathyarchaeota archaeon | reverse complement strand
GGGATTGAGGCTCAGGGTGCATCTGATCCCTATGCTATGCTGAGGATCATTTTCGCGTCTAACCGCGGCACGTTGATGGAGCTTGGGATCGGTCCGATAGTCACCGCTGGGCTGATCATTCAGCTTCTCGCTGGCTCGGATATCATCTCCTTCGACAGATCCGATCCGGAGGATAGGGGTTTGTTCACCACCGCGAGCAAGTTCTTCTCGTTCATCATGGTCATAGTTCAGGCCAGCCTCTACATCATAGGGGGCGTGTATGGGGATATTAACAGAACACAGTCGATCCTCATATTTTCTCAGCTTCTGGCCGCCGGTTTAATCTTGATGATGCTCGACGAGCTTGTCCAGAAGGGCTGGGGGATAGGGAGCGGCATAAGCCTGTTCATCGTGGCTGGCATCACCCAGAACATATGGTGGATGAGTTTCAGCATAGCTCCTTCGCCCTATGACGCCGCGGGTAGGGCTTACGGCGCCATCATCGCGTTTATACAGAGTATCATGAGTGGGTTGCCGATACAGGACTGGTTATACAGGGCCAACTCGCCTGACATGATCGGGTTCTTGACGACCCTCGCGGTCTTCGCCTTCGTTGTCTACATCGAGGGAATGAGGGTGGAGATACCCATAAGCCACAGCAGCTACAGGGGCTACAGGAGCAGGATGCCGATTAAGCTGCTCTACGTCAGCAACATACCGGTTATACTCGCGTACGCCATGTTCGCCAACTTCCAGCTCATAGGCCAGTTCACGTGGAACAGGTGGAACACGGACAACGGTAACTTCTTCTTCAACATACTAGGCATGTATAATCAGACGCAGAGCGGCGGCGTCGCCCCCATCGGTGGGCTTGCCTACTACACTTCGTCGCCGGGAAGCTTGGGAGGGGTGATGGCTGACCCCGTTAGGGCGTTTATCTATCTCATCATAGTCGTCGGGTTCTGCGTGCTGTTCAGCATCACATGGCTGGAGATAGGCGGTCTGGGTGCCGACCAGATGGCGGAACAGCTTCTGCAGTCTGGGATGCAGGTCGCTGGTTTCAGGCGTAGTAAGAAGCCTCTGGAGCGGCTGCTTAACAGGTACATCCCCACAATAACGGTGATTGGTGGGATCATAATAGGCTGTCTGGCTGCGTTCAGCGAGTTCTTCGGCGTGTTCGGGTCGGGGATGGGCGCGCTGCTGGCCGTCAGCATACTGTACCAGTACTACCAGACCATGGTGCAGGAGCAGGTCGAGGACCTGTACCCGTTCCTGCGGGGAGCCTTCGGCTAACCCCTTTTCCATATGACCTGTGGCAGGTCAGATCGGAAATATTTTTTTCGATACTCTTTTTCCAGTTGGTGCTATTATCATCTGCTATGAAGACTGTGAAGCTCTACGACAGGGACCATTACCTCAGGGAGTTCGAGGCCGAGGTCGTGGCTGTTGATGCGTGTGGGGTCGAGCTGGACGGGACTGCTTTCTACGCTGAGGCGGGTGGGCAGGCGGGGGATTCTGGGGCGTTGAATGGGTTGAGGGTGGTGGACACCCGGGTTGTGAGTGACCGTATCGTGCATGTCATGGAGGATTCGCCTGGTTTGAGGCCGGGGGACTCGGTGGTGGGGGTCATCGACTGGGATCGGCGTTACAGGATAATGCGGCTTCACACGGCGTCTCACATCATGGAGTATTTTCTCTGGAGGCGTTTTGGCTTCATGAAGCGGACGGGCTCCTATGTTGACGACAAGAAGGACAGGGCCGACTACCTGCATGATGGGCGGCTGGAGCCGGAGAAGCTTAAGGCGGTGGAGGTGGATACCAACGGGTTCCTCGCGGAGGGTCACCCGGTGAAGATAGAGGTCGACGACGAGGGTATGCGTCACTGGAGTTGCGGGCCGGTGGAGATGCTGTGCGCGGGGGCACATGTGAGGAACACCTGTGAGGTCGGGGCGGTGAAGCTGAAGCGCAGGAACCCGGGCCGCGGCGAGGAGCGTGTGGAGACTAGCCTGGCGGAGTAGCAATATTTTCATATACCCTGCCTTCTTTATCTGCCCTATGTTCCAGCCGCCACGCGGAACCAGAGATTACCTCCCAGAGAACCAGTTGAAGAAGAGCTGGGTAGTGGACACTGTGCGGGAGGTCTACGAGTCCTACGGCTTCGAGCCGCTGGACACGCCGGCCTTCGAGTACCTGGAGATGCTACGGATAAAGAGCGGGGAGGACATACTGAACCAGGTGTACGCCTTCAAGGACAAGTCAGACAGGGAGCTGGCGCTGCGTTTCGAGATGACGGCCAGCACCGTCCGCGTGGTGGCGTCGCATCGTGAGCTCCAGAAGCCGTTCAAACGCTACATGATAGGCCCCACTTGGAGGTACGAGAGACCCTCCGAGACACGTTTCAGGGAGTTCTGGCAGGCAGACGTAGACATCTTCGGCGTCGAGAGCAGCATCGCGGACGCAGAGGTGATATCCGCCGTCGTCGAGGCTTTCAGCAGACTGGGCTTCGAAGGCTTCACCATATATCTCAACGACAGAAGGATCCTCAAGGCGATCGTGGAGCTAGCCGGCATCTCCCCAGAGAAAAGCATGGACGCCATCCGCGCCGTGGACAAGATCAAGAAGATCGGCAGAGACGGAGTCATCAAGGAGCTCAGAG